>NZ_JBFEGI010000004.1:0-217943 GCF_047228905.1 Sporosarcina sp. 179-K 3D1 HS | reverse complement strand
CCTTTCCGGATTAAAATCTATCCCCATTATTTCACGAGGCAGACATAGAAAGGAGGTGTTGTTCTATTGACGCTTACAACTGTCATGTCAAAAGTCCGAACTGTAATGGGGAATCCTACGAACTGTAAGGGCAATCCTCGGAACTGTCATGTCTCGAGGAAACTGTCCTGGCAAAAGCCGAAACTGTCATGGGGCATCTCCGAACTGTAAGGGCAATCCTCGGAACTGTCATGTCCCGGGGAAACTGTCATGGCAAGAGTCTGAACTGTCATGGGGAATCCGCGAACTGTAAGGGCAATCCTCGGAACTGTCATGTCCCGGGGAAACTGTCATGGCAAAAGTCTGAACTGTCATGGGGAATCCGCGAACTGTAAGGACAATCATCGAAACTGTCATGGGGCACCCCCGAATTGTAAGGGCACTCCTATGATCGCGTATCAGACCAATCCCCCGCCAGCAGTCCTTAGGAGAAATAATTTTAATAGCAGTCTATTTTGCGTTATGATTTAATTAAACAAGTTAAACTTGGGATAAAGGTGGAATTCTTGATGAAAGACTTAATTCAACAAATTCAGTCCGACGTAGAAGAGATTTTTGACCATTTACATACTCATCCGGAAATAAGTTGGAAAGAGGTGGAGACGACTCGCTACTTGAAGGGTCGCTTGGAAGCGGAAGGATTTGAGGTGACCACGTTTGATGACATGACCGGACTGGTGGCGGAAATCGGCACAGGCGAGCCTTGCGTAGGATTGCGATCCGACATTGACGCCCTTTGGCAAGAGGTGGATGGCGTATACCAGGCGAACCATTCTTGCGGCCATGATGCGCATATGACGGTTACATTAGGTACCATGCTTTTATTAAAAAAGTTAGGAATTCCAAAAAAGGGACGATTGAAAGTCCTGTTCCAGCCGGCAGAAGAAAAAGGGACCGGGGCGCTCGCCTTTGTCAATAAAGGGATTGTCGATGATCTTGATTATCTATACGGTCTTCATTTGCGTCCGATCCAGGAAATTCGCCATGGCTATGCTGCGCCGGCCATTCTACATGGCGCCGCTAAAATGATCAAGGGGAAAATCATCGGAACGGAAGCGCATGGAGCACGACCGCATCTCGGGCAAAATGCGATTGAGGTGGCGGCGATGCTGGTCCAAAGTATCCATGCCATCCACGTCGATCCGGTCGTTCCGCACTCCGCGAAGATGACCATGTTCCAAGCGGGCGGCGAGTCGAGCAATATCATCCCGGGGACGGGCGTCTTCAGTTTGGATTTGCGTGCCCAAACCAATGTCACAATGGCTGACTTGGAGGAGAAGGTGCAAAATGCCATTCAATCGGTTGCTGCGTTATTCGGTGTTGAGATTGAATACGAAGCATCCGAAGCGATTGCGGCAGCGGAAGTGGATGATGGCGCTGTACAACTGATGGCACAAGCAATTGAGGACACGCTCGGATCAGATTTCGTTGAGGAGCCGATCGTCACACCGGGCGGGGAGGATTTTCATTTCTATACATTGATGCGTTCAAACATTAAGGCAACCATGCTTGGATTGGGCTGCGATCTGTCACCAGGCCTTCATCATCCGAAGATGACATTCAACCGGGATAGCCTTCTGACAGGGATTGAAATCATGGCGAGAACGGTGATCCATACGTTTGAGCAATTGGAAACAGCAAAATAATTAATTTTACAGCCTCTTACTTAGTAAGGGGTTTTTTTCATTATGAATCAAGCAGAAGGTTCAGAAAACTGATTGTTTTCTGTAGGAAGGTATGATATATTGATAACCAACCATTAATGAAGTATAAACTTCAGATTTAGAAAATAATAAAGTTACAGCTTCGTAAAAGGGGATGATTCCGCAATGCCATTGAAGGAATTGATTCAGCAGCACTTTCACGAAATGTCGAAAGGGCAACGAAAAGTGGCGACGCATGTGATGGAACATCCGCATGACGTGGCGATTGCATCCGCGCAGGAAATCGGCCAGAAAATCGGGGTCAGTGAAACGACGGTCATCCGGTTTTGCCATAGTTTATCGATGTCGGGTTATGCCGAGTTGCAGAAGACAGTGAGGCAACAGCTTTTCACGCAGGAGAGCAGTTTGTTCGCCTACCAGCAATCCAAATTGGCACTCGAAGAAGCCCCTCATTTCTATGAAAAAGTGATGGAGCAAGATCGGTTTGCCATACAGGAAACGATGAAACAGATCAAAGAAGCGGATTATGAAGCGGCAATCCAAAAACTGTCCAACGCGGATACGATCTATATTTTAGGACTGCGCTCCTCCTATGCAGCCGCGACTTGGCTTTCACTCATGCTCGGTCTAGTGAAAGATCGGGTCCATCTGATCCGACCGGAGGCGGAAGACGTCATTCAAACCATTAGCCAAATGAATGAAAGCTCGGTCGTTCTCGTGATCTCGTTCCACCGGTATTTAAGAGAAACGCTCCAGATTGCACAACTGGCAAGTCGGCAAAAGGCATTTCTCGTCGGAATTACGGACTCAATGCTTGCGCCGGTTCATCAATATAGTGATCTTTTATTCCCTATTTATTCGCCGAATAAGTCGACCATCGATGCGACGGCTGCTTTGTATTCATTTCTGAATGCGATTGTGGCCGGATTGTCCGTGATGGAGAAAGATTCGTTCGAGCAACGGAAAAGAACTTACCGAACAATCGAAAGCGATTTTTTATTTATGGAAGGAGTGGACGGAGAATGACGACAGAATTGAAAATCCGTCTAATGAAAACGAACGATGAGATGCGGCTTGTCCAGGAATTGGAGCGGGAAGTATGGGGAATGGAGCCGATTCCGACGCACCAAACCGTGACGGCTGTGAAAAATGGCGGCATCATGCTCGGGGCGTTCGATGGCGAGAAATTGGTCGGTTTTTCATACAGCTTTACCGGTTTTTCAAACGGAAAGACGTATCTATGCTCCCATATGCTCGGCGTCCACCCGGAATACCAGCTAATGGGAATCGGGAAACTGTTAAAAGACGAGCAGATGAAGACGGCGCGGGGCATGGGCTATGATTTAATTACATGGACATTTGATCCGCTCGAAAGTCGGAATGCGTACCTCAATACTTCTAAGCTGTACGGCATTTGCGACACTTATCTGGAAAACTGTTACGGCGAAATGGAGGATGGGTTGAATAAAGGATTACCTACAGACCGTTTCCAAATCTCTTGGTGGATTACTAGCGAAAGGGTAACAGGGAAATGGAATCCTTCCATCTCTGAATACCACCGGCCGTTTGAAGTAGGAGAAACTGAAAAAGGGAACCCGGTTCTCCGTATTGACGAGAATAATTTGGATTTGGCCCGCTCTGGAATCGAAGTGCCGATCCCCCAACATTTCCAACTGATAAAAGGGAGCGAACCTGAATTGGCAATGGATTGGAGAAGGAAGACCCGAGCCATTTTCCAACAACTGTTCGCGGAAGGCTATGCAGTAGTAGGAGTCAATCGCACGTTAGGTCATGTTCATTATTATCAATGCGTCAAAAAGTCTTTCATTCCAATCAAACCTAAAGGAGAAGAGCAATGATTATTAAAGAAGTGAACATCCGCAGAATGAAAATGATGATGACACACCCGTTTACGACCAGCTTTGGAACAATGCAGGAAAAAGAATTCCTGCTGGCGGAAGTGAAGGACGAACTGGGCAATTCCGGTTGGGGCGAATCCGTTGCGTTCCACTCCCCTTGGTACAACGAAGAAACAATTGAAACGAATCTACATATAATAGAAGATTTTCTGATTCCGCTCGTGTTGGAAGAGGAAATCGGGCATCCGGATGAAGTGAATGAGCTGTTTGCGTTCATCCGCAAAAATAATATGGCGAAGTCGACGATTGAAGGTGCGATTTGGGACCTGTACGCGAAGCGCAACCAATTGACACTTGCGGAAGCATTAGGTGGCAAAGCCGATAAAATAGAAGTCGGCATCAGCATTGGCATCCAAGAGAATGTGGCGGATCTGGTTGAATTGATTCGCGGTTATGTGGAAGAAGGCTATAAGCGCATCAAAGTGAAAATCAAACCGGGCTATGATATCGAAGTCATCCGGGAGCTCCGTAACCATTTCCCGGATGTCCCGTTGATGGCGGATGCCAACTCGGCCTACACGCTACAGGATATCGACTTGCTCAAGCAGCTTGATGAATTCAACTTGACGATGGTCGAGCAGCCGCTTGCATCGGATGATATTATCGACCATGCCACGCTACAAAAAGCAATAATAACACCGGTCTGCCTGGATGAAAGCATCCACTCTCTGGAAGATACACGGAAAGCGCTGGAGCTGGGAAGCTGTAAAATCATCAATATTAAAATCGGCCGGGTCGGCGGTTTGACCGAAGCGAAGAAAATCCATGACTACTGCATGGAACGCGGCGTGCCGGTATGGTGCGGCGGCATGTTGGAATCAGGGATCGGCCGCGCGCATAATGTAGCCTTAACGACGTTGCCGAACTTCATCTTGCCAGGTGATACGGCAGGCTCTTCGCGCTACTGGGAAGAGGACATCATCTCGCCGGAAGTCGTCGTCGAAGATGGATATATCACCGTGCCGACCGCTTACGGAATCGGCTATGAACCGAATCTTGAAGTGATGGACAAATTCACGGTGGAAGAAATGAATTATACGGCGAAATAATAGACGGGGGATTTTGTATGAAAAAGAGTTTCCAAATCGGGGCTGCGTTCATTGGTTTGATTGTCGGTGCCGGGTTTGCTTCCGGCCAAGAGATTTTGCAGTTTTTTACGAGTTTTGGCTATGCTGGAATCGCAGGCAGTTTAGTGGCCACCGCACTTTTCGCCTTTATCGGTATGAATTTGACACAATTGGGGAGCCGGCTGCAATCGGCTTCCCATAAGGATGTCATCTATCACATTTGCGGTCGGTACCTTGGTGTCATCGTCGATTTCATTATTACCTTTTTCTTGTTTGGCGTGACGGTCGTCATGTTATCGGGCGCGGGAGCCATTTTTGAGCAGCAGTTCGGTGTTCCAAGCATTATCGGAAGTATTGTGATGACGGTACTGACAATTTTATCGATTACGTTGAATGTGAAACGGGTCATTGCGTTGATCAGTGCCGTCACACCATTCCTATTAGTGCTCGTTATCATTATCATGGTTTATTCCTTGATGAATTTCGATGCGGCATCTGCCGATATTGCAGCTGCTGTCGCACAGCAAAAACCAGCTGCAGCAAACTGGATTTTAGGGGCGTTCCTCTATGTATCATATAATATCGCGGCAGGTGCAGCGATGTTGACGGTCATGGGAGGTACGGTGAAAGATCAGAAAGTGGCAGGCTGGGGCGGAATTATCGGAGGAGTCGGTCTTGGAGTTCTTATTTTATTGATCAATATCTCAATGCTGACTAAATTGAGTGAAATTTCAGAAGTCCCTATGCCGATGCTATTCTTGGCCAATCAAATGTCTCCCCTTGTCGGAGTCATTATGTCTGTCGTGTTACTTGGAATGGTTTACAATACGGCGGTAGGAATGCTCTATGCGTTTACGGCACGGTTAGTTCAAACGGATACACCGAAGTTCAAAGGGTTTGCCGTCCTGTTCGGTATTGTTGCATTCGGTGCCAGTTTTATCGGATTCATTACACTCGTCGGAACGGTATATCCGACAATGGGCTATTTAGGATTCACATTGATCGGGGCCATTGTGTTTGCTTGGATTATGAAAAAGCGCAGAGTGGCAGAGCGTGGATAGAAAAAAGCGGAACGGGCCTGATCATCGGCCTGTTCCGCTTTATCTTATTTTGCTTGAGCTTCAAATTCCTTTGAGAGGTCTTCAAAATATTGCTCCATTGGGATTGCATTTTTGATGACATCTGCAGGGACTTTGATCTCCTTAACGTTGTTGTGGTTCTTATACTTTCCGGACATAGTCATTTTAATAGAAACATCTTCACCTTCAGGGCTCATTGTCATATGAACCGTACCTGACATGTCGTGTGGGAAAAGTGTTTTCTTATCGTATGTGGAAACCGTATAGAATTCTTTAATATCAAGGTTTAGCATTTCTAGAAGACCATCTAGATCTTCAAAAGGTAATTCTTCTTCAAATACGACCTCGTCGGATTCTTCTTCAGTCGTTTCTACGCCTTCAACTTCTTCCTCTGTCACTTCAGGGATTTCCATGTCACCGCCAAGTAGCTCGGCAGGTAGCATGGTAGGCAATAGAGCCATTACTTCAGAAATCATTTCTTTAAGATCTTCTGTTGAAATTTTTTGAACTACTACATAGCTATCAGCGTATTCATATACGTGAACGCCTTTCATGAAAGTTTTAAGCAATTCAAATTGCTCTAGCATATTGGCGCTGTCTAGTTGTGCTTCAAGAAGTTCTTGGGACATTTCGTCTTTAACCCAAACGTCATCAAACTTTTGGTAGACGCCATCTTCCGTGAAATACATTTCCATATCCATGTTCTCTTTTTCGCCAGCGGCTTTCATTAGCATATTCATTGCCATATACATAGCCATTGGTTCTTGGATAACGTCCATCTTCATATCCATCTGCATGTCCACGGAACCTAGCTCTTCGATTGCAGTTTCCATGTTCATGTCCATCTTCATGTCTGCGGAAAAGCTCTTCAAGTCTGCTTCCATCGTCTTTTTCAAGAACGCATCCACGTCTTGCACACGATTTGTTGTTACGTTGACCGTTTTCTCGTCTTCAGAAATTTCTACGTCAAAGCCTTCCAAGCTGGCAAGGAATTCACCGGAGATGTAGTTTCCTGCATTTTTCAATGTCAACGGGAATTCAGTAGCTGCTTTTTTGCCGTTTACTGTGATGCTTTTACCAGCCGCATTGAAGTCGACTGTCAAATACGTGTTCGTCACGGAAACCGCGCTGTTCTTTCCTTTTGTTACTTTAAATCCTGCTTCCTCGAATAAATTCTCTACAGGGATGAGTACATCACCGTGAGACATGAACGGTTGTTCATAGCCTTCCACTTCCACACCGTCCACCAGGAACTTCATTGCGTCCGTATTTGCAGAAGCTGCTGTCGGCAATGCCAATGAAAACAGCAGAGCAAATGCAAATAACCATGATGCTAGTTTCTTCAAACTCATGACCTCCAGTAAATAGTATTGGTACATCTTACTTACCATATTAGTAAGTATATTAAGTAATACGTAAATTTTCCAGAAAGGTTTCATGAAAAATCAACAATATCTTAATTTTACAATAGAAAGATGAGTTAATAGATGATTTGATGGGTATTTCGTTAGGTTTCTTCCGAAATTATTTAAAAATGGTTAACTAATAGAAGATATAAATACACTTATACTATTCTATTAAGTAAAGTTTAGTCCACCTCTTCTATCATTCTATTTCCGGTGGCCCCCAGAAATTGGATGGTGGTAGAGTAATTAGGGCATGCTACGATATTGATGCACCGCCAAATAGATTGGTGGGCGAGTACATAACTTGGAGGTTTGGAAATGAAGAAATCAAGTTCTCACAAAATACTACGAGCTACATTGGCAACAACTGTAGCAACAGGGGCAATCGTTACGGCTGCACCGGCATTTGCACAAGCGGCGGCTCCAACGTTCTCTGACGTAAAAAATATTCCTTCCCATCACTTCTATGAAGCCGTCACAAGCTTAGCAGAACGTGGTGTTATCAATGGCTACGAAGATGGCACATTCCGTCCGGGGCAACACATCAACCGGATGCATGCTGCGAAAATCATGGCACTTGCACTAGGATTGGATACAAAAAACGTCAAAGATCCTGGATTCACTGATGTCAGCAAGTCGAACCCTTACTACGGACATATTGCTGCTCTAGTAGAAGCGGGAATCATTTCAGGTTATGAAGATAACACTTTCAAACCAACAGCTAATCTTTCCCGGGCACATATGGCGAAAATGATTGTGCTTGGTTTCAAATTCGAAGAAGAAAAGCTTGGAAACCTGCCATTCTCGGATATCAATGATAAGCAATGGCATGCGGACTACATTCAAACTCTTTATTCAAATCAAATCACGACAGGTACGACACCAACGACATTCTCGCCAAGCGCTCTCGTCACTCGTGGCCAAATGGCTTCCTTCATCTATAGAAGTGAACAAGCGACAAAAGAGCCGGAAGTCGACCAAGATCAGCTAGCTGTTGAAGCGGCAGCAGCACAATTGAAAGCCGGAAATGTCATCGTGGCACGCGGCGAATTTGCAACAGCTGAAGCTAAATTGGCAGCTGTTCAATCGTATGTAAACGGACTTGTCACAATTGAAGGCGTGACAGCGAAAGTAGCAGCCGGTGCGACAGCAAACGAGTATGTCGTTACATTGACAAAAGGTGAAGTAACAATTGAAAAAACAATCGCTGTCAACTTCGCATTCGCAGCTGATGATCGCTTCGTTACAGAAGTGAAATCGTTGAATGCTACACAAGTTCAGATTTCATTCAGCACGGCTGTGGATAAGGAATCTTTATTCGTTAATGGCAAAGAAGGCGACTTCAAAGCGAACGTAACGATGAGATCTCTAGATGGTGTCAATGCAGGTAAATTGACTGGCGAGTTAAGCGCCGATGGTAAAACATTGATTCTTACTGCAGAAAACAACCTTTCGAAACGCTATGACGTCAAAGTGGACGGTGTGAAAACTGTAACAGGTGCAGCAGTTGATAAATACGAAGCAACTATTACAATTGCTGAGGATAAAACAGCTCCGGCTATCGTGGGTGTTGAAAAAGTTTCAGCTTCTGTTGTGAAAGTGAAATTTACTGAGCCGATTGCTTCTCTTGGAACAGTTTCATACAAACTAGCGAATGGTACTGAAATTGCAGAAGGCGGTAACGGGGTCACGAAATCATTCACTGCGGGCGATTCAGAAGTTACTTTCACAATCGGAAGCGACGTAAAAGTTAATGAAGAAGTGATTGCTACAATCATTGGTGCAAAAGACCAAGCAGGCAACTTGATTTCACCAAACCCAACTACAGTTTCCTTCACGAAAGGTGCTGCAGATGGTGTAGCTCCAACAGTCACTTCCATCACACAAGCGGGAGCAAAAACAATTGCCATCCAGTTCTCTGAAGAACTTATCTCAGTACCGGTTGTAAAAGTGGACGGATATACTAAAACTGCAGTAAAAGATGAAAAGAATCCTACGGTCTATACTGTGGAAACAGATAATGTTCTAGATGGTGCAAAAACAATTGCTGTTTCAAACTTCACTGACCTAAGTGGGGAAAAAGGAGAAGCAGTTAGCAAAGTCGTCACATTTGTGAAAGATGTTGATGCACCGAAAGTTGTTTCCAGCCTAGTAGTAACGGATGACAAAGACTTGAAAGAGTATTTGGAAATCGCGTTTGACAAAGATGTGGAACTTGGCAAAAATTCCACAGTCGACATCACTGGCGGTTCATATGTAAAAGACTTCGTTACAACAACTTTGGCAAATGGCGATCTAGCTCCAAAAACAGTTGTCTATAAAGATGCAAAAGACAGCAAGAAGGTTATCCGGGTTGCACTTGGAACATTACTTTCCGGCAAGGACGTGGAAGGTGCATCCTATAAAGTGGATCTCCAATTCACTAATGTGAAGAGCGCTGCAGGGGAAAATGCATCTAATACGAACGCATCTTTCGTACGCGGAAAAGATGGTAAACCGGAAACAGAAGTCAAAATTAAAGTAGCTGGCATTGAACAAGGCGAAACGAATGACTTTGTTGTTGTGGAATTCAATAAAGCAGTCGATGCAGCAACAGCAACAAACGTTGCAAACTATGCAATCGATGGCGCAGTGGTGGAAACAGCTACTGTAAATTCCGATGACCTTAAAAAAGTAACTTTGAAATTGAAAGCTGATTCTAACACGTTCACTGGCGAGCGCAATGTCGTGATCCAAAACGTCAAAGCAAAAGGCTCTGCAGTAGCTATGGAGAAATATGAAGACGCGGTGGACCTTGTGGAAAACGTGGCGCCTACTATTTCAAAAGCTGCATTGACAGGTACGAAAGAGATTACTATCACCTTCTCTGAAGCGGTGACTGACGCAACAAACGCGATCGACTTCTCCTTGTTAGTCGGTGGAAAAGCGGTCTCTAACACTGTCACAACAAGTAATGTTAGCAATTCGACTGTTAAAGTAAGCTTGAATAAAGCTTTGACAGCTGAAGAGCTTGCAAAAGGGTTAGAATTAAAAGCAGAGGATACACTCGATATCCAAGACGCTAGCGGAAATACAGTCCGCCTGCCTCTAACAGTTGCGGTTCAACAATAATTCAATCTTGTTGAATTAAATCTCTTCTATATAAATAGCTGTTCTCTGAATCACTTATTGATTCGGGGAACAGCTTTTTCATTACCTAATAATAGTTAAACTCAAATTTGTGGTTGCAAGTTTTGTGAAAAAGTATAAACAAACTTAAGGGCACTTGCATAAGTCTGCATTAATTATTGAGTTCTTTCTATAGAAATAGTGCATAAAGCTGCAAGGGAGACAAGCGTAATGCCATGAAGAAAACGACGTGAGGTTTGGCCGAGCTGTGCTGATCCAATGGAGATCTTGTAATAGCTTGTCGCGAGTTATGGACGTGATTACTTGCGACTGGGTTTATGGGCGCTCCGTCGAAGTTATAATCGCCTTCGCCGAGTTATGGGCGTTTCACGAAGGTTATGATCGCCTGCCCGGAAATATGAGCGTGTCGCGCAAGTTATAATCGCCTGCCCGGAGTTATGGGCGTACCGCGTAAGTAATAATCGCTTGCGCCGGGTTATGGGCGTTCCCCAGAAGTTATGATCGCTTGTCCGAAGATATGAGCGTTCCGCCAAAGTAATGATCGCTCCCCCGAAGATATGAGCGTTCCTCAAAAATTATAATCGCAAATCCAAAGTTACGAGCGTTCCACAAAAATATCGCCGCGCTCAGGTTATTAGCCCAACTGCAACCATCAAACTTCCTCCTTCAAACTCTCTAAAACCCCTACCTGACGTACAGAACCCACGTAAAAAATAAAAAAGTTTTTTAATTGTAGATCAATTCGTAATCCGCGATATATTGCATATGTAAGCGTTCCCAGTCATATTCTGATATTCATAGTTGCCCTACTATTTCAAAAATCGCTGTTGACTACTAGAGTTTTCCGCGATATGATAGCAACAATCCAAATCGGTTCGTGACGGTGTTCACAAACTGTTTGAATGCCAGATACTCGAATTATGAGTGATTGATAAGGAGAGAGAGCAATTGAGAAGTGACATGATTAAGAAAGGTGTCGATCGGGCACCCCATAGAAGTTTGCTCTATGCGACTGGCATAAAGACGAAAGATTTAGAAAAACCCTTTATCGGTGTTTGTAACTCTTATATCGATATTATTCCAGGACATAAGCATCTGAATAAATTTGCTGAAATTGTAAAAGAAGCCATTTGGGAAGCAGGCGGCGTTCCGTTCGAGTTCAACACGATCGGTGTGGACGACGGGATTGCCATGGGACATATCGGAATGCGCTATTCATTGCCAAGCCGGGAATTGATTGCTGATTCTGCGGAAACAGTCATTAACGCACACTGGTTCGACGGCGTGTTCTACATCCCGAACTGTGACAAGATCACTCCAGGTATGCTGATGGCGGCAGTGCGGACGAACGTTCCTTCTATCTTCGTATCAGGCGGACCGATGGAAGCAGGTGTCTCTTCCACAGGAGCCCAACTTTCATTGACCTCTGTATTTGAAGGGGTCGGCGCCTATAAATCAGGCAAGATGACGGCTGAGGAACTACTCGATATTGAAAACAATGCTTGCCCGACTTGCGGATCCTGCTCCGGCATGTTCACCGCAAACTCCATGAACTGCTTGATGGAAATGCTCGGTGTTGCGTTGCCAGGAAACGGTACAATTGTTGCCACTTCTGATGAACGCCACAAATTGATCAAAGAAGCGGCGAAGCACTTGGTCCGCATGGTCAAAGAGGATATCAAACCTCGTGACATCATCACGAAGGAAGCAATAGACGATGCGTTCGCGCTGGACATGGCAATGGGTGGTTCGACAAATACTGTCCTCCATACCTTAGCTATCGCTCATGAAGCGGAGATTGAATATCATGTTGAAGATATCAACGTAGTTGCAGAGCGTGTGCCATACTTGGCAAAAATCATGCCAGCTTCCGATGTCTCAATGGATGATGTGTTTAAAGCAGGCGGCGTTAGTGCCATTATTAATGAACTTACAAAAATTCCTGGTGCAATCCATCCTGACCGGATTACCGTCACTGGTAAGACGATGAGGGAAGATGTACAGGATTACCATATTACAAATGATCAGGTAATTCGAACAAAAGATAATCCGCACAGCCCGGTTGGAGGTTTATCCGTATTATTCGGAAACATCGCTCCGGACGGCGGAGTCATCAAAGTCGGTGCGGTCGATCCGTCCATCAAGCAATTCCGCGGGAAAGCGATTGTGTTTGAGTCCCAGGAAGATGCACAAGAGAACATCGATAACGGAACGGTCCAAGAAGGTCATGTCGTAGTCATTCGATACGAAGGTCCGAAAGGCGGACCGGGAATGCCGGAAATGTTGGCACCGACATCCGCTATCCAAGGTCGCGGATTAGGAACGAAAGTGGCCCTCATTACCGATGGCCGGTTCTCCGGAGCATCCCGAGGCATCTCGGTCGGGCATATCTCACCGGAAGCGGCAGAAGGTGGTCCGATCGCCTTAGTACAAAACGATGACATTATCAACATCGACCTGACGAATCGGACAATCGAATTGGAAGTTTCGGAAGAAGAGCTTGATGAAAGAAGAGCGGCGTTACAACCGTTCACACCGAAGATCAAAAAAGGCTATCTCGCCCGCTACTCTGCGCTCGTAACATCCGCAAGTACAGGCGGCGTCATGAAAATTTAAAACAACAAAATATTGATAAATCATTGATGAGGATAAAGTGGATGGACCGTTGTATTCCCAGAGAGCCGGTATAGGTGGAAACCGGCAATACTACCATCTACGACATCACCTCGGAGAGGGCCGTTGAAGTTTCGACGTGTAGGCAGCCCCGGGCGTAGACTCGTTCTGTGCTCGTTATGACCGAATAGACCGTGTCTATTCATGAGGCAGCGAGTTTGCTGCGAACAAGGGTGGTACCATGAAAAGCTTTTTCATCCCTATGTGAAGAACATATTTCTTTGCGTGGGCTGAGAAGGCTTTTTTCATTCACATATAGGTAGTTCTTACAAGTTGTCAGCCTGAAGCGGTAACGAGTAGGACAATTATAAATGAAATTGTCGAAATATAAATAATATCGAAACAAGGAGGAGTTCATCAATGAGTGCGAGTGCTCAAATGAAACAAGCTGAAATGGAAGAGGCCATGGAAATTGTACCTGAACAATCGAAACAGCAGTCAAATGGACCATTGGATGGATCCGCAGTCCTCATTCAGTCATTAAAGGATCAAGGCGTCGAAATCATCTTTGGATACCCTGGAGGGGCCGTACTTCCGATTTATGATGCACTCTATCAAAACCCGATCAGCCACGTGTTGGCTCGCCACGAACAAGGTGCCATCCATGCGGCGGAAGGGTATGCACGGGTTTCCGGACGCCCGGGCGTTGTCATTGCGACATCAGGACCAGGGGCGACGAACTTGGTCACAGGCATTACGGATGCGATGATGGATTCCATTCCGCTAGTAGTTTTCACCGGGCAGGTCGCCAATACCGTCATCGGGACGGACGCTTTCCAAGAAGCGGATATTATCGGAATTACCCAGCCGATCACAAAGCATAACTATCAAGTGAATGATGTCTCGGACCTTCCACGCATCATCAAAGAAGCATTCCATATCGCTTCTACCGGAAGACCTGGTCCGGTCGTTGTCGATATCCCGAAAAATATTGCAACGAACACATTCGAGCCGGCACCGGATTGGAACGGCGAAGTGAATCTACCGGGGTATCAGCCAACGACAACACCGAACTACTTGCAAATCCAAAAAGCGGCGCAAGCCATTTCCGAAGCGAAAAAGCCGTTGATTTTAGCAGGGGCGGGCATCCTGCATGCACAAGCGATGGATGAATTAAAAGAATTCGTCGAGAAACATCGCCTCCCTGTAACGAATACACTTCTCGGTTTGGGCGGCATCCGGGGAGATCATGAATTATTCCTTGGCATGGCGGGCATGCACGGCACTGTTACATCGAACCTTGCCTTAAGCGAATGTGATGTCTTGATTAATATCGGAGCACGCTTCGACGACCGCCTGACAGGAAACCTGGATAGCTTTGCACCAAATGCAAAAGTCATCCATATCGATATCGACCCAGCTGAAATCGGTAAAAATGTACCGACGGAAATTCCAATTGTTGCAGATGCGAAGGAAGCATTAAAAGCCTTATTGGATCAATCCTTCACATCACCGGATACAAGCGACTGGCTCGAATATTTGAACGGATTGACGGAACAATATCCACTTTGGTACGAGGCGGATGAAAAAGAATTGCTTCCACAACAAGCTCTTCAAATCATCCATCGGATTACAGGTGGAGATGCAATCGTTACAACCGACGTTGGCCAGCACCAGATGTGGGCGGCACAGTATTATTCACTGAATAATCCGGATCACTGGGTGACGTCCGGCGGGCTTGGAACGATGGGATTCGGTTTCCCGGCCGCTATTGGGGCACAACTCGCGAAACCGGAAAAGCGCGTAGTCTCCATTGTTGGAGATGCTGGTTTCCAAATGACGGCACAGGAATTGTCCCTTTTACAAGAATTGCGTATCCCAGTAAAAGTCGTCATTTTGAACAACGAAGCACTGGGCATGGTTCGTCAATGGCAAGAGACGTTCTATGAAGAGCGATACTCCCAGTCTTTGATCCCAGTACAGCCGGACTTCCTGAAACTGGCAGAGGCGTACGACATTAAAGGATACCGGATCCGTACATTGGAAGAAGCGGAGGAGATCTTTCAAGAAGCATTGCTTTCCGATGAGCCGGTCCTCATTGATTGCCGCGTCAAACAGTTGGAAAATGTCTATCCGATGGTTGCTCCAGGAAAAGGATTAAATGAAATGATCGGGGTGAGTAAAGGATGAAACGAGTCATTACGGTAACAGTCATCAATCAGAGCGGGGTGTTGAACCGGGTAACCGGGCTTCTCATGAAACGACAATTCAACATCGAGAGCATCACGGTCGGCCATACGGAACAGCCGGGCATGTCTAAAATGACGTTTATCGTGCATGTGGAAGACGAGCGGAAAATCGAGCAGCTCGTCAAACAGCTGCAAAAGCAGATTGACGTCATCAAGGTAAACGACATCACGGACAAAGCGATCGTCCTTCGGGAACTCGCCCTCGTGAAGGTCATTTCACCGCCTCATGTTAGAAGTGAAATGAACAGCATCATCGAGCCGTTCCGGGCTACAATTATTGACTCCGGGAAAAACGTTGTTACGTACCAAGTGACCGGAACGACAGACAAAATCGAAGCGTTCATTGAACTCTTGAAGCCTTATGGCATCAAGGAGCTGACTCGAACAGGCGCTACGGCATTTGTTCGGGAACAGCAGAAAAACCAAAATCAGGCACCACAATTATCAATTTTAAAATAAAAAAACAATCGACATTACAGGAGGAAATTAACATGACTACAATGTACTATAACCAGGATATCAACGAAGGACTAATTCAGGATAAAACAATCGCAATCATCGGATACGGTTCACAAGGTCACGCACATGCGCGTAACTTGAAAGATTCAGGCTTCAATGTTGTTGTTGGTGTTCGCCCAGGTAAATCATTTGAGCAAGCTCAAGCTGACGGTTTAGAAGTAACGACAGTGAAAGAAGCAGCAGAAAAAGCGGACTTGATCATGATCCTACTTCCAGACGAAAGACAAAAACAAGTATACGACGAAGAAATCGAACCAGCTTTGACTGCAGGAAAATCACTCGTATTCGCTCACGGTTTCAACGTACACTTCGGTCAAATTAAACCACCAGCAGACGTTGACGTATTCCTAGTAGCTCCAAAAGGACCAGGTCACCTAGTTCGTAGAACATTCGAAGCAGGCGCAGGTGTTCCAGCATTGTTCGCAATCTATCAAGACGTTTCCGGCCAAGCAAAAGACGTTGCACTTGCATACGCAAAGGCAATCGGATCTGCTCGTGGCGGTGTTCTTGAAACAACATTCGAAGAAGAGACAGTTACGGATCTATTCGGTGAGCAAGCAGTACTTTGCGGTGGCTTGACAGCACTTGTTAAAGCAGGATTCGAAACATTAGTAGAAGCGGGTTACCAGCCAGAATTGGCATACTTTGAAACATTACATGAAGTAAAACTGATCGTAGACTTGATGTATGAAGGCGGTATGGCTGGAATGCGTTACTCCGTTTCAGACACTGCTGAATGGGGCGATTTCGTATCCGGGCCACGCGTAGTCGATGCTGATACAAAAGCGCGCATGAAAGACATTCTTACTGATATCCAATCCGGTAAATTTGCGAAAGAATGGATTGAAGAGAACGAAAACGGACGTCCGAAATTCAATGCAATTGAAGCAGCTGAAGCGGAGCACCAAATTGAAAAAGTCGGTCAAAAACTACGTGCTATGATGCCGTTCATCAGCGAAGGAGCAAAATCCAAAGAGGAAGAAGTGGTGGGTAGTGCGAAAAATTGACATATTTGATACAACGCTACGTGATGGAGAACAATCTGCCGGTATTAATCTAAATACGGCGGAGAAGTTGGAAATTGCACGTCAGCTTGAAAGATTCGGGGCGACTATAATCGAAGCAGGGTTTCCTGCTTCGTCCCCCGGTGATTTTGAGGCGGTACAACGAATTGCCAATACAGTGAAAAACTCGACGGTGACAGGCCTGGCTCGTGCGATGAAGCATGATATCGATCGGTCGTGGGAAGCACTTCGCGGTGCCGAACAACCCCATCTACATGTCTTCCTTGCCACCTCGCCAATCCATATGGAATACAAACTGCAAAAAACTCCGGATCAAGTCGTAGAAGCGGCAGTGGAAGCAGTGAAATATGCTCGTAAATTCTTCCCGCTTGTGCAATGGTCTGCGGAAGACGGTTTCCGATCCGATCGTGAATTCCTTGTCCGTATCATTAATGAAGTGATCAAAGCGGGTGCAACGACGATCAATATCCCGGATACAGTCGGATATGCAACGCCGCATGAATACGGCGACCTGTTCCGCTACTTAAAAGAGAACGTGACAGGCGTGGAAAAAGTGAAGCTATCTGCACATTGCCATGATGACCTTGGCATGGCGGTCGCCAACTCGATCGCAGCGATTGAAAACGGCGCTGACCAAGTCGAAGGGACGATTAATGGAATCGGAGAACGTGCAGGGAATGCAGCCCTTGAGGAAATTGCAGTAGCCCTTCACATCCGAAAAGATTTCTATAACTTGGAAACTGGCGTGAACTTGAAAGAAATCAAACGCACAAGCCAGCTAGTCAGTCAATTGACAGGCGTTGTCATTCAGCCGAATAAAGCGGTTGTCGGGAAAAACGCATTCGCGCATGAATCGGGCATACACCAAGATGGCTATTTGAAAAACCGTGAAACATACGAAATCTTCACTCCGGAGTTGATCGGGGAAACGACTGCACCCCTTGCATTGGGCAAACATTCAGGCAGAGCTGCGTTTAAAGACCGTGCTATCTCCATGGGCTTTGATCTAAGCGAAGAGAAGTTGAATGAAGCATTCATGGAATTCAAGAAACTGGCCGACCGTAAGAAAGAAATTACGGAAGATGATTTATATGTCCTATTTACAGAGCGCCAGATTGATTACTCTGATATGCCGATTTACAAATTGGAAAACGTGCAAGTCCAATATGGAACAGCTAATGTACCGACTGCGACTGTGACAGCGGTCGTCCCGAATGGAGTAACTGAAACGGTTGCCTCCACGGGCTCCGGTTCAGTGGAAGCAATTTTTAATACGCTTGAAAAACTGGTGAATGGTAAGGTCCATATTCTGGATTATCGTGTCACTTCTATCGGCAAAGGCCGCGATGCACTCGGCGATGCTGTCATAAATTTAAGTTTTAATGGGGAAACGTTCACAGGTCGAGACGTCGCACAAGATGTTTTGGAAGCATCCGCTAAGGCCTATTTGAACGCTATCAATAGAAAACTGATCAAAGATCGTGTCCTTGCAGCTGAAACTGTCTGAAGAGTGAATCATATTTTTTAATAAAACCTGATATATTGCATACTGTCTGCTGTGTGGTTTAATTGATCGTCTACACTGCAAGAATCAGCAAGTCATGACCGAAAGGATTTTATCAAAACAAGGAGGAGAAGTACTATGGAGAAAAAGATCGCAGTATTACCAGGTGACGGGATCGGTCCGGAAGTTACAGAGGCGGCAGTAAAGGTGCTGGAAGTGATCGGAAGACGTTTCGGCCATATATTCAAGTTTGAACATGGAGCAATCGGCGGGGAAGCGGTGGACCGCTATCAGAATCCGCTTCCTGAGGAAACAGTAGCCATTTGTGAAGCGAGCGATGCGATCCTTCTTGGTGCAGTCGGTGGTCCGAAGTGGGATCAAAATCCTGCTGAACTGCGTCCTGAAAAAGGATTATTAGCCATCCGTAAACGTTTTGACCTGTTTGCCAACCTTCGTCCTGTCAGTGCGGTCCCATCTTTGCTCCATGCTTCTCCTTTGAAAGAAGAAGTGGCGAAAGAGGTTGACTTGCTGATCGTCCGGGAATTGACTAGCGGATTATACTTCGGTGAGCCGAGCCGCCACACAGATAAATCAGGAATCGATACACTTTTATATACTCGCGAAGAAATTGAGCGAATCGTCGAGAAAGCATTCGAACTGGCCAGATTACGCCGAGGAAAAGTGGCTTCCGTCGATAAAGCGAACGTATTAGAAACGAGTAAACTTTGGCGTAAAATCGTAGACGAGAAGAAAAAGAGCTATCCGGATATCGAAGTGGAGCATATGCTTGTAGATTCTACTGCGATGAAATTGATCACCAATCCGGCCGCCTTTGACGTAATCTTAACGGAGAATATGTTCGGCGATATTCTAAGCGATGAGGCGTCCGTCATTACAGGTTCCCTGGGCGTATTGCCTTCCGCAAGCGTCCGGAGCGACGGGTTCGGACTATACGAGCCGGTTCACGGGACAGCGCCTGAAATTGCGGGTCAAGGATTGGCGAATCCGGCTGCTGCGATTCTATCCGCTGCGATGATGTTGAAATATTCATTCGGCATGGAAACAGAAGCGGCTGCCATTGAGAAAGCGGTCAATACTGTATTCGAAGACGGCCATTTCACGGGTGACCTTGCAACGGAAGGCACACGTGCCCTATCCACGGCGGATTGGACTGCAAAAGTTGTCGATGAATTGGATTTGCAATTCGTTTCAAATAGCATTATGTATTCATACGTGTGAAAGGAGAAGAGACATATGGCTAAGAACATTATCGAAAAAATATGGAATCAGCATGTCGTGTACGAAGAAGAAGGGAAGCCCGATTTGCTCTACATCGACCTTCATCTCATACATGAAGTGACTTCTCCCCAAGCATTTGAAGGATTGAGGCTGGCAAATCGCAAGGTCCGTCGACCAGACCTTTGTTTTGCAACAATGGATCATAACGTTCCGACACGCAACCGAGATGAAATCAAAGACCCGATTGCCCGGAATCAAATCAATACACTTCAAAAGAACTGCGATGAGTTCGGCATTCCGCTTGCGAATATGGATCATCCCGACCAAGGAATCGTTCACATCATCGGACCTGAACTCGGCTTGACACAACCGGGAAAAACAATTGTTTGCGGAGATAGCCATACATCGACACACGGTGCGTTCGGAGCAATTGCATTTGGTATCGGGACGAGTGAAGTGGAACATGTCCTTTCCACTCAGACACTCTGGCAAAACAAACCGAAAACAATGGAAATCCGAGTCAATGGGAAGCTCGGTTTCGGCGTGACGGCAAAAGACGTCATCTTGGCAATCATTGCGAAATTCGGCATCGATATGGGAACCGGCCACATCGTGGAATATACGGGTGAAGCGATCCGTAATCTGACGATGGAAGAACGGATGACCATTTGTAATATGTCCATTGAAGCGGGTGCGAAAGCAGGTTTGATCAGCCCGGATGAAACGACGATCAATTATTTGAAAGGTCGTCGTTATGTGCCGGAAGGCGAAGCTTTTGAAGAAGCGGCAGCCAAATGGTTGGCTCTTGCGTCAGACGAAGGTGCGACGTATGATCGCGTTGTAGAAATTGACGCGGATGAAATCGAACCGTTTGTCACGTGGGGAACGAATCCATCCATGGGATCCGGAATCTCTTCCCGAGTTCCATATGCCTCTGATTTCGAAGAGCAATCTGATAAGGATGCTTTACGGAAAGCGTTGGAGTATATGGGACTGGAGGAAGGGATGCCGCTGACGGATATCAAAGTTCAGCATGTCTTCATCGGTTCTTGTACGAATGCCCGTCTTAGCGACCTGCGCGCAGCAGCAAACGTCATCCAAGGGAAGAAAGTCGATCCATCTGTGACAGCTATTGTCGTTCCAGGCTCCTATGCTGTGAAACAGAAAGCGGAAGAAGAAGGACTCGATAAAATTTTCCTGGAAGCCGGCTTTGAATGGCGCGAATCGGGCTGCAGCATGTGTCTTGCGATGAACGATGATGTCGTACCAGCAGGAGAGCGCTGTGCTTCCACGTCCAATCGTAACTTCGAAGGACGGCAGGGGGCAGGTTCCCGTACGCATCTGATGAGTCCTGCCATGGCAGCTGCATCCGCCATTGCGGGCCGCTTCGTAGACGTCAGAGAAATGCAATCCATCGAGGCGTAATGAGGGGAGGATATTAATATGAAACCGATTAATGAAGTAGTGAGTGTCATTACACCACTGGACCATAAAAATGTCGACACCGACCAAATCATTTCGAAAGAGTTCCTGAAGCGCATCGAGCGCACAGGTTTCGGACAGTATTTATTCTACCACTGGCGCTTCAATGCCGATGGATCGGAACGGGAAGATTTCGTCCTGAACGATGAACGATTCAAAGATTCCAAAATCCTCGTCGCCCATGATAATTTTGGCTGCGGCTCCTCACGGGAACACGCACCATGGGCTATTCTGGACTACGGTTTTCAGGTCGTCATCGCGCCAAGCTTCGCAGATATCTTCCATAATAACTGCATGAAGAACGGCATCCTGCCTATCCGGTTAAGTGTCGCAGAAGTGGAAGAACTGTTGGCGAACGGCCAAAAAGAACCGTACACTGTCGAAGTGAATCTGGAACAGCAAGTGGTGAAAGGGCAAAACGGCAAAACCTATTCGTTCGATATCGACCCATACTATAAGCAAATGCTTTTGAACGGCTGGGATGAAATATCATTGACCTTTCAATATGAAGAGCATATCGCCAATTATGAAAAACAACATGCTTGATCAAATGGACCGTCCTGTTTTCCGAATATCGGGAAGTTAGGACGGTTTTGATTTTAGTCATGCCGAAAAACCCATTTCGTTTGTCATGATTATCCTATATAATAGAGGAAACATCTGTCGGATAGTGAGATTTGAAAAAGAGGTGGGCAAGTGTTTGTTTCAGCATTGAACGACCGGGAGACGTTTGTGATGAAAACCCGGGACGCGGGGAGTACGTCAGATGAGACTTGGCGCAGTGTGTGGGGAAAAGAGGCGGCAGCAATCAATCCGCTTGCGGCAGTCAACCAGGCGCGCAACGCATCAATCCAGGAAGCGATCCGGACGAATGACTGGTCCGCTTATCATAATTTCCAGGCAAAGCAGCATCCGGCCTGGTACGATAAGGTGAACGGCGACTATAAGCCGAATAAAGTCTATTATGGAAATTTGATAGATACACAGCATCGTTCGCTACAAGAGGCGATTGCCGGCAATGATGAAAGAGAAATTGCAAAGCGGAAGGCACGTTTGGAAGAATCAATTGCCGATTTCAAAAATGCGCCTGGTGAGGTGCCTCATGTCGTAGCATTTGCGAAGGATCCAGAGCTCGCTGCCGGGCATGGTATTGGGAAACCATCCACGGACTGGTATAACTCACCTTACAACAATGCGCTAGTCGCGTCGCAAGGCCGTTTCCAAGATGAATATTGGTATGAGAATGCGTATTTTATTGACCATCCAAAAGAATTGGCATTTGCATTGGAGGCTGTCCAGCAGGTCCGGCCTGATATTGCAAAAATCGCGGCTAAAGTGAACGCCGGGGCTTACGAGCGGAGTGTGGCATCGACCACATTTGCTGCTGAAGCTACCAAAACAATAGCCCAATCAGTCATAGAAGAGACAGTGAAGGAAGCGGAGAAGGACATTGGTGTGTCACGACCAGATGTCATCGACACGGAACGGGTTTCCACTCGGGTCGGACAAACTTTCAGAGTCCCGGATGTCCCAACGTTGGGGCGTTCTTTACTTGAACATCGCGAGCAAATGACTACAAATAAAGTGCAAGATATATTGCTAGACCAACTCTCGCAAAATGCGAAACAACGAAAATATCAGCTAGTGTGAGCCTTGCAGCTCGCACTTTTTTTTGTTAGGATGAGACATATTCCGGAACAAAGGAGGGGACCTGCTCATGAAAAGGTCAATCATCTTCGCAACATTGTTAGGGTCAGCTCTCTTACTTGGAGCCTGTGGAGATAAGGAGAAGAAGGACGAGCCTGCAGTCGAGACCGAAACAGAAGAAACGGCGAATAACTTGGAGGAACAAGGGGCGGTTGATAAATCGGATACTGCCAAATCGGACGATGAATTGAAAGAAGAGCTCGGCAAAGAAGAAGGAGTTTCCTCGGTCAGCATCATCGTGACAGAGGATGCGGGCGGCTTTGTCCTAGTTGACTTCACCGTCACGGAGGATATGAAGGAAGACCAAGCCCAGAAATTGGCCGATCAATTTGCGGACAAAATTAAAGAAAAATATAGTGAGTACAAGATTGATGTACAAGCTCGTAAGAATGGTGAAACATTCGCCCAAAAAACAATAGACTGAAAGGAACCTCTTCCATTTTGTGGGAGGGGTTTTATTCGCGGAATATGATATGATAATAATATAACAATAGTTTGGGAAGAGGGGGAACCGATGCAATGCTGACGAAACGAAAACCGAGCGACTTGCTCAGGGCAGGCGGCCTTTCCATCGCTCTGACGTTTTTCGGTTTTGGAACACAGGCGGTAAGCGCCAATCCGATTGATCCAAGTTTTTCCGACGTACATAATGAATTTTGGGCGAAAGATGAAGTGACCCAGCTCGTAGATATGAATATCATAAACGGCTATCCGGACAAGCAATTCCGGCCAAGTTTGGAAGTGACGCGAGGGCAGGCCGCAAACTTGATGACCAATGCGCTCGGTTTGCCGGAAACCCCTTATCAGCCGATTTTCAAAGATGTCAGTTCGAAGTCGTCCCATTTGAAAGGCGCAATGGCTACATATGGAGCCGGGATTTTCCTAGGGAAGGAAGATGGAACTTTTGGAGTCGGTGATTATTTGACCCGTGAGCAGATGGCGACGGTTATCGTCCGTGCGTTTGAGCTGAAGGATACGGGTGAGGACATCGTATTTAAAGATGATCATCGGATAAGCGACTCCCATAAATTTGGGGTGAAGGTGTTGGCCCAACATGGTATTACAACGGGGAAAGAAGACGGGACATTCGATCCGAAAACGCCTGTCAATCGCGCAACATACGTCGTATTCCTCCATCGGGCCATGGCGGAAAAAGGATTGATTGAGAAACGGTCCCCTACGGCTTTCAAATCAGCCGAAATATTGGGCGACTATAAATCAGTCCGGCATGAACAGCAATTTACGGAAGTACCACTATCTTCGACGAGCAAGACTTATTTACGCTCGAACTACTATTTACAATTCACCGGAAAGAAAGAAGTTCCACATCCTCACGCGACCGATATCGTTTACACGTATGCAGTAGGTGGCTATTCTCCTGCGAAAGTGGAAGTGACGAAGAGGGAATTGCCGAACGGCGATTATTTCGTGTTTACGGAGCTACGGAATCCACAGCGGATGCCTCTGACAATCGATTTGATTCAGACGGAAAATGGATTGCAGAAAACCGTACTTCATTCTTATGGTAAACACCAGATCAAAAAAGAGGTGGATGATACGTTCGGGTTTGATTTGACGACGTATCCGACGGGCATCTTAGAGAAAATTGGAACGGATGGGAAAACGGAGCAGCGAATGATCGGCAAAGCGTACCGGTCGCGGGAACTGAGTCAGACCTATCCGAACGGCGCGGCTAGCTATACGAGAGAACTTGATGCGGAAATAGAAGCATTTAGTGGAATTAAACTCGGGGAGACGCAGCTATCGGTTTATCGTCTTCAATCTCGTGGATTTGACGTTGTTGACCAATGGTTCCTCTCTTCTGAAGATCGACTCTTCGCGGATCGAAAAAACATGGATTCCTGGATGTGGGAATCAGCGGTGTACTATAAGAAGCGAAACAAATGGTACACGGCAAAAGGGCCTTACAACAAAATGGCCACCACCATTGAACCAATGCCGAAATCCGGTAGAGGGTACGGCCGGAACCTTCTGTTAGTTAAAGAAGACCGAGTGATGCTGCTGTATAACCAAACGAAGGAACGCTATTTTGAGAATCTGCTTTATAATTCATTTGCCAACTTGGATATTTTCCGCGGCGATTCGACGTATTGGAAAACGGAAGTGACGAGCACGTATTTGAAACATCTGTACGGCATTACCGCTCCTTTCGTGGATACGCGATTCAACGAGCAGATTGCGCTGTTCCTTTATAATGGAGGGAAAGCATTCGGCCATTCGGATTATAATGTGGGGTTGAAAAATTATGCAGACCTCCTTGTGTCGCAAAAAGCAAAAGGGAATATCATTTCTGTCGACAAGGATTCGTATTACATTTCGGATTATTTCCCGGTTAAGCAAAAGGTGAAGACCCACACGTCCATGAACCATTTGCTAGGTGGAATGAATATCCTGTTGCTCGCCTACCAGGAATTTGGCGATCCGGTTTACTTGCAGACCGCGACGAGCATTCAATCTGCGGTAGTTAAGGACGAGAAGAAGTGGATTCGCCCGGACGGGGATATCTGGTATAAAGTAGATCCGGACCATACATTTGTCGGACGAGATTACACGCATTTGACATTGGAGGATCTGATCCATTCCTATGAAATGTGGTCCGCTATCGACGAGTCGAAACTTCCGGTCTTCGAGCGAATGATCCGTTCCAAAGCCGGATACATGGACAAAAATCAAAAAGGCTATACGACGAAAATCAAAGAAGGCCTGGAACGCATCGGCCTGCCGGAGCTACTACCGGCCGGGACCGAGCATACGGACGCACTTTAATATCGTGAAAACGCCATCTCTCCGGTGGAAACCTGGAGAGATGGTGTTTTTGTTCGGATGGAGTTATGATCGCTGGCGCGGAGATATGAGCGGTTGTCGGAAGTTATGATCGCTCGCGCGGAGATATGGGCGGTTGTCGGAAGTTATGATCGCTTGAGCAGAGGAATGGGCGGTTGTCGGAAGTTATGATCGCTTGTGTGGAGATATGAGCGGTTGCCATAAGTTATGATCGCTTGCGTGGAGATATGGGCGTTTCTCGAGAGTTATAATCGCTTGCGCGGAGATATGAGCGCGTCTCATAAATTATGACCTCAACAAAAAATCCTCCCTGGCCACTCAAAGAGCCCAGGGAGGTTTTGGTTAATATGTTATCTTTTTGACGAGGTCGGACCGGATCCAACCGTAGTCGGCGGGCGGATTGATGTCCGCTAACACTTTGTACCAGATATAGCCGTCGCTGCCTTTCGTTTCGTCCACAATGACGAGTGGATAGCCGAATGCAGCGTTGTAGCCAGGATCTTTTGGTTTGTACGTGAATAGTTTATTCGTGCTGGTTGTGTCCGGGCTTGTCCGGACATTGACGCCGGTCGATCCCTTGTATGAGATGACAGCTAGGTTTGCTTGATGGATATCGCGTTTGCCTAGGAGGGAATCGATGCGCCACATATGGCCCGCAATTTTGCTTCCCCAGTTCGGGTCAGACGCATATTTCACATTGAACCCGACCGCTTTATTGCCTGGCACTGCGCCGTTGGTATGGGCACCGAACGGATTCGCGTAATTCAAATTCATGTAACGTGAAATGAAGGCGTCAACGCTGTACGTCGGATGGATATAGATTTCTCCCATTTCCGGTGAAGAATCAAAGACTTTGATTCCAAAAATATTGTTTTTCGTCTGGGCATTGACACTCATGCCGTAGTCACTTTCGTGAATGGCGGTTGCCAAGATGAACATCGCATTCACATGATGTGTCTCTTCCATCAACTTCAAGTAATTGCCAAGACCGATCAATTTGGACTTCAGCGTGGCGTCCTTATAGCGGGCGATTCCCGTATTCTCGCGATCCTTTAAGATTTCCTGAATATAGTATTCCAGTTCGATTCCGCTATAGGAAGTCGGTTGACGCACCGATTGGAATTGGAAATATGGATAATACGTAACTACGTTGTTCGCTCCGACTTCTGAAAAATGCACGCCATCCAAACTAGTGTAGCGTTTTCCATTTCGCATCGAGTTCGCGGCGGGACCTACCGTGTAAGTCCCGCGGGCTTTCCTCAAATTATCGTACGTATGGTGAACGAGGAGGCCTCCCTGGACTTCGTAATAATCATAGCCGGTGACGAGTTCCGTTGGTACGAGGTCCACTTCGTTCTGCTTCGCGTAAAATGTGGAGCCGGCTACTTCTACGATAACATGGTCGGCACTGCTGCCGATATATTTCATTTCGCGTCCTTTTTGAATATAGGTCACTTCATTCCGCATATTGGAGTTATCGTAAAGGGACGTCAGTTGTCTTGGATTTTCCGAGCCGAATGCCCGCCCCGATTTCATCTTAATGATCTTGTTATTCTTTTGGATGGCCCGGATGGACGAAGAAGCATTGTACACTGCCAATGCTTCTTCGTAAGTTTTGTACAGAGCCGTTGTCGGGATGACTTGTCCATTGGAAATCGTGCTCACTTTGTACACTTCCGGGTCGACATCCGGAACAGTTGGCGTACCTGGCGTGCTTGGCTCTGTCGGCTTCAGCACTTCCGCAGCCGCAAACATCCGGAATAGAAACGCGGATGCATGAGCGATTGTTGCATGATCCTGTGGGTTGAAATAAACCCCATCTTTCCGGTGATCCCCCCGGATAATATTCAAATTCACTGCGGCAGAGACGGCGTTAACAAAGTTCGGAGAGATCTTTTTCGAATCTTTGAAAGTGAATGTTGCCGTGGACGCCGGTAGATTCATATGGCGCATTGCCTTAAACATCATCCCTGCCATCTGTTGGCGGGTGATCTTGTCATTTGGCCGGAAGGTGCCGTCGGGGTAGCCGGCTAATATTCCAGCGCCTGCCGCGTTCTGTATTTCAACCGTCAAGCTGGAGTTTTTCGGCATATCTTTGAACGTGTACTTGGTTGAAACCGGCAAATCCAAGGCTCGGGCAATATACGAAGCAAACTCTCCTCGCGTCACTGCTTTATTCGGACGGTAATTTCCTTTACTATCCGCGCGGATGACACCTTTTGCTATCCAATATTCCAATTCGCTTTGCATCTGATGTCCGTTAATATCGCTCGCCTGCACTTTGGCTTGGAAGAGCGGGGAAAAGAGAAGCATGGTGATCAAAGCGAACGTTACTAATTTTTTCACCTAGTAACCCCCTTCTGGTAATCTTCTTCTATAGTACCAGAAAGGGAACGATTTCATAAGGTGCAATAGTCCATTTAATAATAATGAAACAAAACAAGACACCCGAGCGTCAGATAAAATGCTATAATGATGGAGGACTTGATCCACCATATAAGAAGCGAGTAGTCGTAGAAAGGGAAATTTTGTTCATGTCTACCTTACAAGAGAAAATGAAACAAAAAGATACATTGTTTTTCATTGTTGCACTGGCAGTTGTCCTCGTTGCGATGGTGTTGCCAGCTAAAATTGCACTTGTCGTAACGTCGCTGTTTTTTTTATTTTACGCGTTTGTCAAACCTCAGCAGAGCCTTCTTTTTTTAGTCGTCTATGTCAGCATTCGGCCGTTTTTATTGGAAATGAATTCGGGCTTGAAGCTGATCGGAGACTTAATTACGTTTATAGCATTCATTAGATTGGTCGTCTCTAGCGGGAGGAATTGGAAATCGCTCTTTGCGTTCAAGTGGTTTGAATGGGCATTATTTGCCTTCCTGATCTTCGGTTCGGTGAGTGGGATGCTGCAAAATGTGATACCGGCATCCGTCATCTTCCAGATTCGGACATTCCTCATCATGTACATGTTGTACTATATCGTTTCACGCATGCTGCTGCCGGAAAGCTGGTATCGGCAATTTGCCTGGGTCGTTGTCTGGACAAGCTTGATATCATCGATTCATGGACTGATCGAGAAACTATCGATGCGCCAGCTTCTCTTGCCGGAAGCCTGGAAATATAAAACATTATCCGCCACAAACTTTGTCAGGATCTATGGATTGCCTGGAAATCCGAATTCGCTTGCGTTGCTGTTGTTCTTCGGGATTCTCGCAATTTTCTTCTTGCAATCCGTTTATAAGACCGAAAAGTATAAATGGTTTTTGAATATCAACCTGATGCTGTTCATGGGCGTCTTGATTCTCACCTATTCAAGGGGGACTTGGATTTCAGCATTTATTTTCGGAGCGATCTTCATTCTCTCCACGAAGAGCTGGCCGATGTTAAAGAAGCTGGTCATCGCGGGAATCGCCTCTGTCATTTTAATCTATTATCCAGTCAACTGGGGAGTTCAACTCGTTCAGTCGCTTGGAGTGACAGCACCACAAACAGGGCCGGGAAGTATCGGGGAACGATTTGGCGAAACGTTTGATGAGAAGAACTTGGCGCTCATGACGGAGAGCGGACGTTTCTTCTATATTAAAAAAGGATTTGAGATATTTAAGGATTCGCCGGTCATGGGGACTGGCTTCGGTTCATTCGGCGGTTCCGCCACGCTTTCCTACGGCTCGCCGATTTACAATCACTACGGCATTCGTTCGGATATCTACGGAGGTAAATATTTCTACTCTGATAATCAATACATCCAGGTCATAACAGAAACGGGCGTCATCGGGGTAGTGCTATTTGCAGCGTTCCTCCTCGGGATGTTGGCGATGTTCTGGAAAGAGCGGAAGACCGTGTTCGGGAAATTCATGCTCGCTTTCTGGTTCGCAACCGGCTTTTCCGGATTCTACTATAATATTTGGGAGTTAAAGTTGTACACGATGTTTTATTTTCTCCTATTCGGTGCCTTTGCTTCTCAAACAGGCCAATATGTTAAACTTTATCGAACAAAAGAATGAACAAGCTGTCCTGGGAATTAATTTCCTTGGACAGCTTTTTCCTTCTTATGGAGCATGGCATTGTCCAACCTCTTTTGTTAAGCTGTAGTTTGATAGGAAAGGAAGGTGCACCATTATCACTACTACAGCAGTTTCATTGAAAGGTTTAGGGAAAAAAATAGCCACGGCCGCGATTGCTGCCTCTCTTCTCTTGTCCATACCGACAGGAGCATCTGCCAAACAGCAATCGACGAAAAGTTACCCGGTTTCCTCCGGCGTGACCTATTCTCAATATACATATTCGGGATCGAGTTATATGAATCACATCACGGTGGATCTAAGCGATACCTATACAAAATTAGGTATCGGATTGCCTTCGCCAATCGCTAAACGGGCAACCACTACGGCATTGGCAAACCGGGATTCCAAGGACGGCCATCGCGTGGTCGGTGCGATCAACGCTTCGTTTTTCGATATGACGACTGGCCTGCCGATGTATTTGATTTCCCAAGGGAATGAAATTATCAACGGTGGTGTCATTTCCAAGTCCTCGAGCTATTACGTGAGCCAGCCGATCGCTTTCGGTGTCACGAAGGATGGGCTCGCTGAAATCGATCATTTCAATTTTAACGTCCACTTGAATTACAAAGGGACAAACTATCAGTTGACGGGGCTGAACCGCCAACGGCAAGATAATGAAATGATCATCTTCACGCCGCAATATATTGATAAATACACTAACTCCAACCAATTTGGAATGGAAGTGGTTGTCGACACAGGACAACCGATCACATCCACTCATTACGGGCAACAGGTAACCGGGAAAGTAGTCAAAGTACGGGATTATGGATCGAAAGAGAAACTGGAAATTCCGAAAACGGGATTTGTCCTCTCAGTCCACGGAAAACCGGGACTTGATCGATTTAAGGGTATGCAGATTGGAGAGGAAGTGACCCTCTCCCTATCCATCGATGACAAATGGAAGGATTCCCAGTTCATGTTGGCGAGCGGTCCGATGCTGTTGAAAGATGGCAAGCCGCATATTACAATGAACACGTCCAATTCACGTTCGACCGCACGGACAGCCCGTACGGCCGTTGCGATCAGCAAAGATAAAAAGCAGGTTCATCTCGTAACGGTAGATAACCGAAGCGGTTACAGCAACGGCATGTCGCTGACCCAATTTGCCAATTATTTGGCCGCACAAGGATATGATCGGGCATTGAATTTCGACGGCGGCGGATCGACGGCAATGGGCGTCCGAAATCACGGAAGCAATACAGTTGTCCTTGCAAATCGAACAACGAATTCAGCGGAACGGCAAGTTTCAGCTATTATCGAGGCAATTAGCACGGCGCCGGTGAGCGATCCAGCGATTCTCAGCGTATCCCGTTCCCAGATCGGGGATATGTTGGTCGGATCGAAAGCTTCTATTAAAGTAAACCATGTGTTGGATGCGTATTATAACCCGTTGAAAGTGGATGCCAATCAGGTCGTCATCCAATCGGATAAAGGCAACTTGACGGGATCCGGTCTCACGTATACAGCGACAAAAGCAGGTTCTGACCGCCTATTCGTCCGTTATGAAAACGCGGAGCAATCATTCCCGATCAACGTCGTGGATGCGCCGGCCCGCTTGACTGTGACACCGTCTTCTTCCAATATTGCACCGGGAGCAACGGTGACATTCAAAGCAACGGCGTCCGATGCCCAAGGAAAACCAATCATTTATTCACCAGAACAATTGAAATGGAGTGTCACGGGCGATATCGGAACGATTTCACAGAATGGCAGTTTCAAAGCTTCCACCAAGCCTGGCAAAGGCCAAGTAAACGTGACACTCGGAACGAAAACGACGAGCATCCCGGTCGAGTTACGGGACGGGACACCAGCCTTCAAAGATATTCCGGCTGATTACGCATACTATACCGAGATTCGTTATTTGAAAGAGCTTGGCTACATTAAGGGGGATGTGGACGGAAAATTCAATCCGGGCCAAACATTGTCGCGTGAACATGCGGCTGTCATCCTGAGCCGGGTATTCAATTTGGATACAACGAAAGCAGGAGCCCAGAGATTTAAAGACGTCCCTACCACGCATCGCTATTTCAATGAAATCAACGCGATTGCCAGTGCTAATTTAGTAGGCGGTAAAGGGGATGGCACATTTGATCCAACCGGACAATTGACACGGGCCCAAATGGCGGCTATCCTCGTCAAAGCTTATGAATTGCAAGGCGAGTCTGCGAAGAAATTCAAAGATGTCCCATCGAGCCACTGGGCACACAAGCAAGTTCATATTCTAGCAAACCATAATATTACGACGGGGAATGAAAAAGGCAATTTCGAACCGAACAAGCCGGTCAACCGAGCCCAGTTCAGCGCTTTCCTCTACCGTGCGATGAATCGATAAGAAAAATAGAAGGGGGACTGCTGAAGACAGCGGTCCTCCTGTTTATATGGATGCCTTAAGCTGTGGTATAATCAAGGAAATATTTGATGAAGGAAGTTTTTCAATGAAAATTGGGATTGTCGGAAATTATGGAAATGACAATAATGGGGACGAAGCGATCCTGCTCAGCATCATCAAGCAGGTGACAGCCACGTTCGATATCAGTCACAGTGATTTGACTGTCTTCAGCAATAATCCGAAGCAGACGGCAACGCGCTATGGCGTGACCAGCTTTCCTCTTTATTATAAAAATGGGAACGCTGTGAAGACTTTCATGAAAACGTACTCGAATAATAAGCAAATTGTAAAAACCTTTGACCTGCTCATCATCGGAGGTGGCGGGATTCTTATGGATTTGTATCGACGGGAAGCGCCGCTCTTCGGATCCTATGCAATGATGGCTAAAAATAGCAGGGTACCGTATATCGTCTATGGCTGTGGTGCCGGCCCTCTGCATACAGGGCTAGGGAAATGGTTCATCCGCTATATGTGCAAGAACGCCGATAGCGTTTCGGTCCGAGATCCCGAATCGATGGAGTTGCTGCGCTCTATCGGCGTGAAGGAGCCTGTTCGGATTATTGGTGATCCGGCCTTCTCGTTAAGGGGAGAGAACTCCCGAGAGCCGTCGAAAGCGCCGGTGAATATCGGTGTGACAGCTGTTCCTTATTATCACGCCGGCTATTGGCCGGAAGAGGATGTTTCGAGATATGAAGATTATGTGGAAGGAATGGCGAAAAACCTCGACCACTTGGCAGAGCACCATAATGTGAACATCAATTTTTTCGCTACGAAATTTCCACAGGACGCCGACGTGACGAAGGATATCCAAGCCAAGATGACACATGCGGATAAAACGTCGATCCTCGATAAGAATTTATTGCCGGATCAGATTTTGGAGATAACGGCACAGCAGGATATCGTCATCGGGACACGCCTGCACTCCTTAATATTGGCTACCTGCACGGAAACGCCCGTCATGGCGATTTCCTATCATCCGAAAGTACATGATTTCATGAAACTGGCAGACTTGGAGCGATTCGCTTTCCCAATTTCAGAAATGAATCAAGATCGTACTTTATTTTTGGAGGCTTTCAATGAAATGAAAGGGAGCTGGACAGAGACTGCAGACCGCACAAAAGAGCTGTCCATCCGACTCTATGAGGAAGCGATGAAGGGAACCGACCAATTTCGAAATGCTATTAAAAAATGAAAAAATCCGGAACAGCAGGTGAGTGCTGTTCCGGATTTTTTCATTTGGATGGAGATATAGTCTCTTTGTCTACGCTCATATATTTCGTGAAGCGCTTATAACTCCTGATTCGCGCTCATATATTCCGCGGACCGCCTATAACTCCTGGTCTGCGCTCATATCTTTCGTGGACCGCCCATAACTCCCTTCCAATTCCTGCATTTCCATTCCTGTCCCCATTCCCTTAAGTTTAATTCTCATTAAAATCCAAGCGTCATCCGCAAGCCGCTCATATACTTCTGGCTGACAGGTAATTCTGTACCGTTCTTCAGCTGAATGACAAAGTTGGAGGAAAAGTCTCTCGTAATCTTTTCGATATATGAAATGTTAACGATATAGGAACGGTGTATGCGCAGAAAAGTGTTTGGAAGACGCATATGCAATTCTTTCAATGTTCGATTGGTGCTGTACTGCTCCTCGTCTGCATAAAACCATGTTTTCTTCTGCATGCTTTCAATATGGGTGACCTGTTCGATAGCGATCGGACACCATTCGTCCTCCTGCTTGCCCGTCAGAAACCGATACGGCTCGCTTTTTAACACATGATAGTTGGGCGGCAGGATGACGATCAAAGCACCGGGCGTTCCTTGGATATCAATCGGATAGCTGATGCCGTAATAGGGGACGCCGAACAATGTATCATCCATCAAATCTTCCATTTTGGTCCCTTTTCGGATGGTCCGCTCCGCTAGACTGTTAGGCGGCACTGCTTGCCCCTCTTTCAGTCGGATGTCATGGATGCCTGAAGCATAGTAGATATAACGGTCGCCTGCCGCGATAGCAAGGGATGCATCCTTTGGAATCCAGTCTTCCATCAGCACAGTGTATTGTTGCAAAACCTTCTTCTCCATCTTAAACTCCCCTTTTCAACATTTCTACTAGTCTGAAAAATTCTTATTCGTCACTTCTATTTCCAATTCATCCTTAATTTACCGCCATTCATCGAAATGTTGTGACTTTTAAAACAACCTGTTATATATTACTGTATAACAACTTCAACTGTTGTGAAACAGTCCGAAAGAATTATTTTTAATTCTAAATGAAGTCAACTATTTTGGAAGGCGGGATTGGAATGTCAACAAGACAAGAACAAATTGCACAACTCGAAAAAAGCTGGGCGGAAGATAGTCGTTGGAAAGGGATTAAACGTAATTACACAGCTGAGGATGTTGTCAAGTTACGTGGATCGCTTCTAATTCAAAATACATTGGCTGAAAAAGGTGCGGCTCGCCTTTGGAAATCTCTTCATGAAGAAGATTTCGTCAATGCACTAGGCGCACTCACTGGTAACCAAGCAGTTCAACAAGTCAAAGCAGGCCTTCAAGCAATCTATCTAAGTGGTTGGCAAGTGGCAGCGGATGCAAACCTCGCTGGCCAAATGTATCCTGACCAAAGCCTATATCCGGCAAACTCTGTGCCGGCTGTTGTAAAACGCATTAACCAAGCGCTTCAACGTGCTGACCAAATCGACCATGCAGAAGGGCGCGAAGACGGTTTTGACTGGTTCGCTCCGATCGTAGCAGACATGGAAGCTGGTTTCGGTGGACCATTGAACGTTTTCGAATTGATGAAAGGCATGATCGAAGCAGGTGCTGCAGGTGTTCACCTTGAGGACCAGCTCGCTTCCGAGAAAAAATGTGGACACTTGGGCGGGAAAGTTCTACTTCCGACACAAAACGCAGTCCGCAACTTGACTGCTGCTCGTCTAGCTGCCGACGTTCTAGGTGTTGACACAGTGATCATCGCTCGTACGGATGCGGACGCTGCGGACATGGTGACAAGCGACATCGATCCGGCGGATAAAGATTTCATCACAGGTGAGCGCACTCCAGAAGGTTTCTTTAAAACAAAACCAGGCATCAAGCAAGCAATCGCTCGCGGCCTTGCGTACGCTCCATACGCTGACCTTGTATGGTGTGAAACATCTCACCCATCTTTGGAAGAAGCGAAAGAATTCGCAGATGCAATCCACGAAAAATTCCCAGGAAAAATGTTGGCATACAACTGTTCACCTTCATTCAACTGGAAAGCGAACTTGGATGACGAAACGATTGAAAAGTACCAAGTCGAGCTTGGCAAGATGGGTTACAAATTCCAATTCGTTACACTTGCAGGTTTCCACACATTGAACCACAGCATGTTCGAATTGGCACACGGATACAAAACGCGCGGAATGGGTGCGTACTCCGAGCTTCAACAAGCAGAATTCGACAACGAAGCAAAAGGCTACACAGCAACTCGTCACCAGCGTGAAGTGGGTACAGGATACTTTGACGAAGTGGCACAAGTCATTTCAGAAGGCCAATCTTCCACAACAGCAATGGCAGGTTCTACAGAAACAGCTCAATTCGTTTGATTCGGTGATAAGGGGAATGGGTGAAGGGATCACCTATTAAGCAAGGGATAAAATATAAAAAACTGGAGGAGATCGTTATGCACACAATGAAAAATGAGAAAGAATATACGAAAAAGATTTGCCGGGAGTGCGGATGCGTAATTGTAGAGCAGGTCGAATCCTATCTATATGAATGTGAACGTTGCATCGGCACAACTGAGCAGTGAGAGGGAAACGGCTTTATTCTCCTAGGAGAGTAAGCCGTTTTCTTCATTTAGTCCTAAAATGAAGGAGTTTAACTTTCTTCTATTGAAATAGGTAACATACTTGAATAAGGGGGATGAAAGATGCGCAACGAAGAAATGCTCCTCATACCTGGACCGACACCTGTCGTGGATTCCATCTACGATGCGATGGCCAGTGAAACAAGAGGGCACACTGATCCGCGTTTCGTCGCCATTTATAAAAATGCGATTGAAAATACACGGAAGATGTTGAACACGGATGGCGAGGTGTTCGTCATTTCCGGTTCCGGGACAATTGCGATGGAAATGGCACTCGTTAATACAGTGGCGGCCGGGGAGAAGATCTTAATTGTCAGCCAAGGGTATTTCGGCGACCGGTTCATTAAACTGGGGGAAGCATTCGGTATTGAAGTCGATGTTATTCAATCGGAGTGGGGTCGGCAAGTCGATCCGGATGAAGTCGATCGGAAATTGGCTGCAGGCGGCTATAAAGCGGTCACCTTGACACATGCCGATACATCGACCGGTGTGGCGGCAGATTTGGATGCGCTTGTTCCGGTCATCAAGAAACATGGGGCGCTCGTAATTCTGGATGGCGTTTGTGCAACTGCTGCAATGGACGAAGATATGAGCAAAACATACGGGGATTCGGATGCGAAGATCGACGTCGTGCTGACCGGTTCACAAAAAGCGATAGGAGTGCCGCCGGGCCTTGCCATTGTTGCGTTCAATCAAACCGCTTTGGCAGCCCGTGAAAAAATCGAACGGGTGCCGGCATACTATTGCGATATTTACAATTGGTTGCCAATCATGCACGATCCGTCCAAATATTTCGCGACCCCGCCGGTGAACCTGATCTATGCCTATGATGAAGGAATGCGCCTCGTTCTCGAAGAGGGAATGGGAAAGCGGGTTATCCGTCATAACGCATTCGGAAAAGCCGTCCGTGCGGCACTATCCGAATATGGCATGTCCGCGTTGGCTGATGAAGAAGCGGCCGCTTCGACATTAAGCTGCATCCTCTATCCGGATGGCGTAGACGACGCAGCTTTCCGAGCAGCCCTCGCCAAAAAAGGGGTCATCGTCGCAGGAGCGCTCGCCCATCTAGGGGGCAAAGCTTTCCGCATCGGCCACATGGGGAATACGACCGATATCATGCTCGGACAAGCCATTGAGAAGATTGGTGAAACTCTGAACGAACTTGGAGTTAAAGTAAGTATCGAGAAAGCTGTAGCACGATTCAAAGAAGAAGTATCTGTTGTCGTATAAGCCAGAAACCAGCCTTCCCGGGATGCAACGGTGCGGCTGGTTTATTTGTGAGGAAATTAATTGAGCTTGTAACGTTTCCGTCTCATAAAAAGAATCCCCTGAATTTTACACAACTATTACATTTGGTGAATTAAGAGCCGGTTGCTAATAACGTATGGTGCAAGCGATCATATATTACGAGAATCGCTCATAATTCCCGTTAAGCGATCATAACTCCGTGCAACCGCCCATAACTTTGCGCAAGCGATCATAACTCCGTGCAACCGCTTATAACTTTGCGCAAGCGATCATAACTCCGTGCAAACGCCCATAACTTTGCGCAAGGGATCATAACTCAGTACAGCCGCTATATCTTGCCGCAAGCAGGGGATGGGGGGGGAACGCTCCTTATCTAAAACAAAAACCGGAAAGAATGGCATACCATTCTTTCCGGTTTTTTGAATCATTCTGCAGAATAATATTGGACGAGTCCTTGGTAAATGGATTCTGCGAAGATTTCAATATATTTATCACTTGCCAATTTGTTGAAGTCTTCTGAGTTGGAGATGAAGCCTAGCTCCACTAGAACCGCTGCGACGTTGTTGTTTCGAATAACATAGAAACGTTGGTCTTTCACACCGCGGTCATTCATGTTTGCTCGTTTCACGATGTTATTTTTAATTGCGGTCGCGAGTAGTTTACTTTCGGCCGAGTTTTCATTAACAGAGGAGTCGAAGAAGACTTCCGTACCTTTCGCTGAACTGGATCCCGCCGAGTTGACATGGATTGAGACGAAGGCTTCTGCGTAATGCTTTTTCGCGAATTCCGTCCGCTGTTCGAGGGACAGGAAAGTGTCGGTGGAGCGTGTCATTAACACTTTGGCTCCTGCTTTTTTCAGCTTCGCTTCAACCAACTTCGCGACTTTCAAGTTGACACCCTTTTCGGTTAATCCGCTTCTAGTTGCACCCGGGTCATGTGCTCCGTGTCCTGGATCAATCACGATTACGCGGTCTTTCAAAGGATTACCGGATGTGTTGATTAATTTCAAATAGGATTTGTGGACATACGCCGTTTGGGAGTTGAATTTTATTTTTGCCCAGTAGCCATCGATTGAAATGACTTCGACCTTTTGTCCACGGTTCAACTTTCCGACGGCTTTTGCAGTACCGCTAGCAGCTGACCGGACATTCAAATTGTTCACTGTCGCTTTCCCGATTAAGTTGCCTGTAACAGCAGGTGGTTCCGGCTTAACAGGTTCAGTTGGTTCCACTGGTTTCGGTTCCTCTGAAACATCGTTGTCTCCCGGAACATCTGGCTCTGGCTTGTCCGCGCCAAGTTCGGTTGTGTATTTTCCATTAATATATCCTTCACCTTGCTCAAGAAGAACGAGTAGCCAGTCGCCGGATTGGCCGACAACTTCCACTACCGCTCCATCTTGTAGGCTGCCTAAAATTGCACCATTAATGGAGGGGAGGGAGCGGACATTCAATGTGTCGCCTTTCGTGTCGACTTTGACAAAGTAGGTTCTCGAGGTTTGCTCAGGTGGCTTTACGGGTAATTTATATTTATCATTCAATCCACGTGCAACGAACAAAGCAAATTGCTTGCGTGTCAGGTAATCATTCGGCAAGAATTTGCCAGCATCACCTTGCGTGACTCCGCCATAATACAAACCGTTAATGCGTTCCGCATATGTATGATTTGCCATATCGGTCAATACCATTGGGTAGTCGATTGTGATCGGTTGATTCAAATTAAAGGCGACGGCCAGCGCATAACCCATTTCGTCGCGTTTCAGTTTTTCGTTCGGTTTGAAACGGTTGTCCGAATCGACTTTAAAATAGCCGAGTGAAACGGCGCGGCTCGCATAGTCATACTGTTCCGTTCCGGGTTTCAGATCATTGAATTGAATGGCCGGAGTCGGGATATTTTGTTTCTTTGAAGCGATGACAAGCATTTTGGCGGCTTGGGCGCGTGTCAGATTGTTGCTTGGATTGAATTTCGCCACTTTATTAATAATGCCTAGGTCTGCTATGTAATGAACCTCTTCAAAAGCTTCATCATTGGCATTGACGTCAGAGAACTTGAATTGTGCTGATGATTGGCCCGGGACTATGGATAACAGAGTGAAGAGCATCAGGGAAACTGCTGCCCACTTAAATATTCTCATTTTGTCCTCCCTTGTTTCTTCTAGTTTTTACTAGAGTTCTAGGTTTAGTTTACCAATAATACTTGTCCATTTCCATAATGATATGTTACTATTTTTAATTTCCTTTGCATCATAAAACCGGATGCCCGTTTCGATCGGCACATCCGGTTAAGTAGGGTCATTGATTTTGAATTTTATTCATGAACTTTTGAAGTTGTGCTGCTGTAACATTGTCGTTCAATCCATAGTTTCCGTCACCATACCCTGAAGTGACATTGTTGTGGGCGAGAATGTTAATATATTCTGCAGCCCAGTGGTTGCTTGGTACATCTTTGAAGTTGGCATCGGAAGTACCTTCCAAGTTGAATGCTTCTACAAGTACTTTCGCCATTTGAGCCCGAGTCAAGAGTCCGTCGGGATTGAATTCTCCATTATCGCCTGAAAAAATACCAGCTTCCGCCACAGCACCGATTGCATTGGCTTGCGGGTGGTTAGCAGGAACGTCAGAGAATACAGGTTGTCCTTCCGGAACAGATAATCCGACTTCTTTGGCAATGTTTTCAGCAATTTCAGCACGAGTTGCATACTTAACTTTTTTCACTGTATCGGCTGCGGCAACCGCTTTTTCAGGAGTGATATCTGTCACTCGACGGGCGCCGATATAACGTTTACCCCAATAATACGGATCGTAGATGGAAGAAATCATGACCCCTTTACTAGTAGAGGCGTGAATGAAGCTGTTCGCTCCGATATAGATGCCGGCATGTGATACGCCGCGGCCATTCGTATTGAAGAATACGAGATCACCAGTTTTTAGTGCGTTTTTAGCAACAGCTTTTCCCATATTATACTGTTGCCCGGTTGTACGAGGTAACGAAGTACCTTCTTTTTTGAATACATATTGGATAAACCCTGAGCAGTCGAAACCGGAAGTGGTTGTCCCTCCATAAGAATAAGGCACACCTATATAAGATTTCGCAGTACTTACGAGCGAAGTCGCAGAATTTGCGGAAGCCATGGACGGAAGTGACGACGAGATGATTAAACTTGCCAAGACAAAAAACAAAAATCGTTTCATGCGGTTCTCAAATTCCCCTTTCGCACATATACGTACGCTGTGCTTTATATGAGAACATATTAGCATAGCAATACTATCAACTCGGTTACAGTTACATTACAAAACTATTACAATGAAACATGCTAGAATTGAGCGAATTATGAAATCGTCATCAAGCAGGCCACAAGCCTTGCGGGTGGCGGTTTTTCTTATGAGAAAATTGTAGATGGGATAACGAGATTACAAGGATGTGAGAGGCATTACGAGTTCGGTAGATTCAAATCAGAAAAAGCGTTCTGTCGAGATATGTGTTAAAATGATGCAATGTGAAAAATGCCAATTTATCTTTGTTCAGCCTACGCTGTTCAAAAGCGGTGCCTTAATTTCTGCGAAGTGCACAGAAATACGGCAAATCGAACCCTGCGCTGTTCGAGAGCGGTGCCTTAATTTCCGCAAAATGCACGGAAATACGGCAAATCGAACCCTGCGCTGTTCGATTGGCATTTAATAAAAGATGGGATGAATGTGTTATGCAGAAAATCGTCGTATTCAGCAATATGTATCCGTCGTCCGACCATCCGACGTACGGAATTTTTGTCAAAAATCAGGTTAATCTCCTGAAATCAGCGGGACTCGACGTAGACGTTATTGCAATCGAGGAACCGGGAAAAGGAAAAATTCAAACGTTGAAAAAGTATGCAGGCTGGTTTTTTCGTTCGCTTGCCAACTTGATGAAAAATAAGAAGAAGATTTCGTTGACGCATGCTCATTATGCGTTTCCGACAGGCCTTCTTTCATTGATCGGGAAGAAGTGGCTCGGGCTGCCATATGTCGTCACCGTGCATGGTGGAGATATCGACAAGATGGCTGCGAAAAATGCGCGCATCGCTAAGATGACCAAATCGATTTTACAACAAGCACAAGCGGTCATCGTCGTTGGGGAAAAATTACGGAAAGAAGTCATCGACCGGTTCGGTGTTCCGGACAGCCGTGTTCATCTGATCAGCATGGGCGTCGATACGGACGTTTTTAAGCCGATCCCAAAACTCGAGGCGAAGGAAACGCTTGGTTTTCAAGCGGACAAGCGGATTATCCTGTTTGTCGGCAATGTCATCAGGGCGAAAGGGCTATTGGAACTCGCCGAGGCATTCGGAAAGATCAAACCGGACTTTCCGGACACTGTGCTGTTCATCGCCGGCTCCCAGAAGGATCAAAACTTTACAGAGGAGCTGCAGCAATTCATTCAAGAAAAGGCGATTAAAGATGTCCAATTCAAAGGCCCCTTGAGCCAGCCGGTTCTGGCACGATGGATGGCGGCGGCCGATGTACTCGCCTTGCCGTCGCATCATGAAGGGTTCGGTTTAGTCGCGCTCGAAGCGATGGCCGCGGGAACAACAGTCGTCGGTACGGATGTCGGGGGACTCTCTTATTTATTGGCAAATCAAGCCGGAATCCTTGTCCAGCCGGAACAACCCGATTCGTTAGCGGATGGTTTGCGGAAGGCATTGGCAGATGGTCCGAGCCCGATTGATGAAAATAAAATGCGGGAAACTGTCGCACAGCATTCCTATGACAATATCTTACATAACTTGCTGTCAATCTATAAGGCTGTCGGGAAGGAGAACGACCGTGAATAAATTCCTGAAAATCATCGGAGCCGTCGCGGTCATCAATATTGTGGCACGTCTTTTTGGCTTTCTGCGGGAAGTGGCAATCGCAAATGAATATGGAGCAACAGGTCCTGCCAACGCCATTTTCACCGCGTACACAATCCCGAACTTTATCTATTTAGTAGTCGGAGGAGCTCTGACGACGGCCTTCATCTCCGTCTATCATTCCTCCAAATCGGATAAAGGGGAATACGTCCGGAAGGCATTTGGAACAGTCCTTCTTGCAGCTGTCGGAATTACGGTTGTATTGCTATTATTGACAGACCCGGTCCTGCATACATTTTTCAAAGATATGAATGAAGAAGAATTCACTTTGACGCGGGAGCTGTACCTATGGATGATGCCTTCGACCATCGTCCTAGTATTGTCGACGTGGATGAGCGGGCTGTTCAATATCAATGGCAAATTCAATTTATCAAGCATGGCCATCCTGCTTTACAATGCAGCATTTGTCGGCATTGCAGTCGCCCTGACGAGTACGTTCGGCGTCCAGGCTTATGGAATTGGCGCGTTCGTCTCCGCATTGCTTATGGGGATTTTCCTTTTCGCCGGGTTGCAGAAATCGAAGTTCTATTCATTGAAGCCGTCGTTTGCCATGTCGGATGACGTCAAGCGTCTGTGGGTCATCGCCTTGCCGATTCTTTTCGGCGGCGCCTCGCTGCAATTTTACAATGTCATTTACCGGATAGCGGCATCACCGCTTGGAGGGGGAGCTATCTCCGTCGTCAACTACGCCTCCAAGCTGAGCGCGTTCCCTCAAGCGATCATGATGACCGCCGTAACGACTGTCATTTATCCACTCCTTAGCAAGAAGGAAGGGGAGGGAGACGATAAGACAGTGCGGTCGCTCTATCGAAAAGGGTTGCTCTACATGGTCGCCTTGTTCCTGCCGACAACCTTGATCGCCTATTTCTTCGCCGAGCCGCTCATAACGCTCGCATACGGGCGCGGGGAATTTGACCACGAGGAAATCATGGCCACAACTCCAGTGTTCCAGGCCTTCAACTGGTCCATGTTCTTCTTGGCTGCCACGACGTATGTCACTCGGTTTTATTATGCGAAAGGCAACTCGATGACGCCCGTCATCTTTAGCCTCATCAACGTTTTCGGCATCAACCTCGCCGTTATTTACCTAATGATCGACTCATTCGGCGCGACAGCCATCGCCTATGGCACCGTCATCAGTGCCGCTGTCAACTTTCTCATGCTCACAGCGTATGCGAGATGGAAATGGAAACTATAATTTGTTTGACCCCCATCCCTCGGTATTTTTCCAGCGGATGGGGGTTATTTTTAATGGACCTCTCAATATTTTCCACACACCTCGTAATGCTATCGACGAACCTCGAAACATATTGCCACGACATTGCAACGTTTTCAATAATCCTCCCAACGTTTCAACACCTTACAACGTTTTCATCGAACTTCACAATATGTTGAATGAACTTCCACACGTCACCATCGCACTTCACCACATTTGATTTAACCTCATAACGGTTCCTTCCAACTTCCCAACGTTTCTCCTAAAGTGATAATCCACCCTCGCCTCTCATATGAATGGGATAGGCAATGAAATATGAATTAGGTGGGACGGCCGATGCAAATGAAGAATATTTCGGGAATGGACGCATTTAAGAAGAAGACACAGACCTCATACACATTTTCTCAGCGGGCGAAGCAGGTGATGCCGGGTGGTGTGACGGCGAATATCAAGTTTTTTGAACCATATCCCATCGTAATGAAATCCGGATCGGGTGCGTATTTGACGGATGTCGATGGCAATGAATATATCGATTATCTGCTATCCTACGGTGCCTCGATGACGGGGCATGGGCATCCGAAAATCACGGAAGCGATCGAGGCACAATTGTCGCAGGATGGTACGTACTTATTCGGGACACCGCATGAATGGGAAGTGGTGATGGGGGAGAAGATCCAGAAATTATATCCGAGTATGGAAAAAGTGCGCTATACGAATTCCGGTACGGAGGCGACATTGCTCGCCACCCGGATTGCTCACGCGTACACAGGCAAAGCGAAAATTGCGAAATTCGAGGGGCATTATCATGGCGGCTACGATCAGATGTTGCTTAGTGTTAACCCGCCATTGGATTTAGCGGGACCGCAGAGCAATCCTACAGCCGTGCCGGAATCAAAAGGTATGCATCCGTACCACGCTGAGCACACCGTCATTTTGCCGTTCAATCAATGGGACGAAACGAAAGAGATTTTGAACAACCGACAAGGTGAAATCGCGGCGGTCATCATGGAGCCGATCCAAAGTGGTTTCATTCCCGCCAAACGGCCATTTGTCGAGAACCTTCGCAAATTGTCCGCCGAGTTAGGAATTCTTCTCATTTTCGATGAGGTGAAAACCGGTTTCCGCTTAGGGCTGGGAGGGGCCCAGGAAGTGTATGGTGTCCGGCCGGATTTGACGACATTGGGTAAAGTGGTCGGAGGCGGTTTTCCGATCGGCATGGTCGGCGGGAAGAAGGGAATCATGGAAATCAGCGCTCCTTCGGCGGCATCGGATGTATTTGACAGTAGCCAAAGCAAAAAATCCCGCGCCCAAGATGTCCTATTTCATAGTGGGACATACAATGGGCACCCGACGATTTTGGCGGCAGGTCTGGCGACGATCGAGTTGCTGGAGCAGGAAATGGCATCCGTTCTTCAGAACACAGAGCGGTTGAAGAAGGGGATCACAGATTTATTTGCTGCCAAAGGGGTGCCAGCATTGATGGTTGGGGAAGGATCCATTTTCAATCCGGTCATCACAGAACAGAGCGACATCCGGGATTACCGTGATCTACAGGCGGCGAATTTTAAAGTGCGGAAAGAAGTGGACTATCATTTATTAGCGCATGGCATTTATACGAAACCGCTGAATCGCTACAGCATGGCCACTGTTCACGGAAAAAAAGAAATCGACCGGACATTGGAAGCCTATGAAACTGTCTTGACAACGCTATTTGGATGAACAACATGCTTGTACTAGCCATCGAATAAGAATAAGGTTATAAGTTTTTCATTACAAGAGGGGGTTCCATAAATGAGAAAAATAGGAAGTATAGTGCTGGTGTTGGCTGCCCTGATGCTCACCTTGTCTGCATGTGGCGGGGGAGGCAAGAAGAATATTGCTATCGGGCCTGCTGCGAGTGAGACGAATAATGTTTCCAGGCTCATTCTGGAAGCGTATGGACTGGGAGAGGGCGATTATAAAGCGTTCCAGGAAGGGTTCGGGGATGCGGCGGATGGGGTGCAGGACGGGAATATCGACATTTCCATCGGCATACTTGGCCTTCCGGCAGCAAGCATCGAGAGTTTGCAAGCTTCGACAGGTGATGTGAAGATGCTGGGGCTTTCGGATAAAGCAATCGAGCATATCGAGAAAAACTCGGAATATAAACGGTTGACGATTCCAAAAGGGACGTATGATTTCCAAACGGAAGATATCGAAACCGTGACGGCTTATGCCATCCTGATGGCGAATGTCGACACGATCGATGAGGAGCTTGGCTATGAGCTGGCGAAAAGCATGATTGAAAATGCGGGCGAAAATACGCATGCGCAGGCGAAGCAGATGACGTTGGAAAATGCGCTGCGCGGAGCGGAAGGGCTGCCGATTCATCCAGGGGCTAAACGGTATTATGAAGAGCAAGGGCTGACCGTGCCGAACGAAGTGGCGACGCTGACGGCGGATGCGAGCAAACGGAAGTCCGAATTCATCCTCGGAACGGGCAGCCAGGGCGGGACGTATTATCCGCTTGGTGGCGAGATGGCCAATCTTTGGAATAAATATATCGATGGCGTCAATATAACGAATACGGAAACGGGGGCGTCCGTCGAAAACTTGGCGACGATCCGGGACGGGAAGATGGACCTTGGCATGACCGTCCACGTGCCTGCACTTCAAGCTCTGAGAGGGGAAGGGGACTTTAATGGAAGCGAAGTGAAGAATGCTGCTTTTATCGGTCATATTTACCCGGAAGTCGTTCAAATCGTCACAAGGGAAAAGACGAAGATCAAGAGCCTTGATAGTTTGAAATAAAACACAAGAACCATCTGGAAGGGAGGAAGCCGATTGGGAAAGAAGGAACAGTTAGACGCACAACAGATCCTCGAAAAATACGATAAAGAGAACCAGTTTCGCCTGCAAATCGGGAAATGGGCATGGGTTGTTACCTTCCTCGGTGTCGCCCTGACTCTGTTCCATCTATATACCGGGTACTTCGGAACTCTCCCTTCCCAGAAACAAGGCGCCGTTCATCTGGGGACAGCGCTCGGTATCATTTTCCTGTTGTACCCTGCAAGAAAAGCATGGATGCGGACGCAAAAGACGGTTCCGTGGTATGACGTCGTCCTGGCATTCACAGCAATGTACGTTACGTATCATAAGATCATCTTTTTTGATTCGATCCTGCAGAGCCGGGTGTCAGGATACAGTCCATTGGATGTCGTCATTTCCATTATCGGGATTGCGCTCGTCCTGGAAGCGACCAGGCGGACGGTCGGGCTCCCGATCGTCATCGTGGCAAGCGTGGCGATTCTCTATACGCTTTTCGGGAAATATATTCCGACTCAAATCTTATCGCACCCTGGATTTTCACTCGACCGGATTACGACGAATCTGTGGTTCCGGGAAAGCGGCGTTTTCGGCACGCCGATTCAGATATCAGCAAAGTTCATCTTCCTGTTCCTCTTTTTTGGCGTCATTCTCGTTCATACGCCGATCGGGAAATTCTTTAATGATCTTGCTTTTGCGTTGACGGGCCGCTATACGGGCGGGACGGCAAAAGCGGCGGTCGTCGCGAGTGCGCTGCAAGGGACTGTGTCGGGGAGTTCAGTCGGAAACACAGTGGCATCCGGTTCTTTCACGATTCCGATGATGAAAAAAGCGGGATTCACCCCCGAATTTGCAGGAGCGACGGAAGCATCCGCATCGACGGGTGGACAGATCATGCCGCCGATGATGGGCGCTGCCGCGTTCATCATGATGGAATATCTTGGTGTGTCGTACGCCGTCATCATGTTGGCTGCAGTCGTTCCAGCCATCCTGTACTTTACTGGCATTTTCATCGGTACCCACTTCGAAGCGAAACGATTGAAGATCTACGGCTTGCCGAAAGCGGAGCTGCCGGTCTTGAAAACATTGATGGTCCAAAACGGGTATATGCTCATTCCGCTGTTTGTGATCATCGGGACGATTATGTCTGGGTTCACACCGCAACGGGCCGCGTTGTTCGGTATATTGTCCGCTTATTTCGTATCGCTCGTACGGAAAGAGTCGAGGATGTCGTTGCGGGATATCATCAATGTGCTCGAACAAGGAGCCCGGGTTGCTTTGCCGGTCATTGCGGCTGTGGCGACGGCAGGGATTATCGCGGGTGTCGTGAGCATTACGGGACTTGGGGCGAAATTTGCTTCGGGGGTCATCGCGCTATCGGGCGGCTTCCTCATTCTGGCGCTGTTCTTCACGATGGTCGCCTGCATCATCCTTGGAATGGGGCTTCCGACAACGGCGAATTATGTGGTCACTGCCACTATAGCTGCTCCGGTGCTGATCAATGAATTTGGCATCGCCCCGCTGGCTGCGCATATGTTCGTTTTCTATTTCGGCATTGTCGCAGATATTACGCCGCCCGTCTGTCTTGCCGCTTACGCGGGTGCGGGCATTGCAAAGGCGAATCCGTTCAAGACCGGGATTACCGCTGTCAAGCTGGCGATTGCCGCCTTCATCGTGCCATACATCTTCATCTACAATCCGATTTTGGTATTGGTGGATGTCACAGCGGTGAAGTTGATCCTCGCAATTGCGACGGCATTGGTCGGTATGATCGGGGTCAGCAGTGCGGTCATTGGTTACTTTATCCGGCCTTCCCGGCTGTGGGAGCGGGTCGTTCTCTTTGGGGCAGGCCTGTTGTTGATCATCCCGGAACTCCAGACAAGTCTTCTTGGATTGGCGGTCGTTGTCCTCGTTTGGTTCATTCAGAAAAAGCGGCAGGAAGATGGACCGCGGCCAGCGGCTTTACTATAAATGAAAAGCAGGCTCATCCGAAACGGGGATGGCCTGCTTTGCTGTTCAAGAATAGGCGGAAAGGATTGAATTACAAGCAAATGAATGGCTGATGCAAGTAAATCAGTGTGGATGCAAATTGTTTGTTAATAACCACTTTTATCCGCATTACAGTTATTCTGAATACTTCAGGGTAGTTGTTAAAAACATTTTGACAATTATAAAATTATGTGATAAGTTTTTAGTGAAACGATTCACTGAAACGTTTTACTCAATGTTTGAGTGTTTGACAGGAATAATTTAGGGGTGATTGAATCGGCTACCTTAAAGGATGTCGCAAAGGAAGCGGGAGTAGGAGTAACAACGGTTTCCCGATTTTTAAACAATGATGCCACTTTAAAGATTTCAAGCTCTACCAAAGAAAAAATAGAGTTGGCAGTAAAAAATCTGAATTATAGGCCAAACGCTATGGCAAGGTCCTTAAAGTCGGGAAAAACATTTACTTTTGGCCTCGTAATACCTGATTTTAATAATCCTGTGTATAGCAAAATTATTACTGGAGTTGAGCAGGCTTTAATTGAACAAGGATATGATCTATTGGTCACTAGTGATAAGCGTGCAGAAAAAAAAAGTTCCTACTTAAATTTAGTATCTGAAGGAAAAGTGGATGGGCTATTAATCGCTTCAAGTAAGTTGAACGATGAAGAAATTGAAAAGTTAAACGGAACTAATATTCCATATGTATTCATAAATCGTTTAGGCAAAGATGCGAAAAACTATGTAATTGCTAATGATGAAATGGGTGCGTATAAGGCTGTTTCCTATCTCTTAGATAATAATCATGAACAAATTATCCATCTCACCGGTGATATTGACACGGATACAAGTACGAGGAGATTACAAGGTTATAAGAAAGCTTTAACCGATCGACAACTTCAGGTAAATGACAAATTGATTATCCAAACAGAGTACACGGAGAAAAGCGGATATGAAGAAATGGCAGAGGTTTTACAAAAAGGAGAGTTGGATTTTACTGCGGTTTTTGCTGCTAATGTAAGAGTCGCCTTCGGTGCGATGGCTGCTCTTCGAGATTTTGGGCTGCGAGTTCCAGAAGATGTGTCGATAATAGGATTTCATGATATTACGCTTTGTACAATTACAGCTCCCCCTCTCACAACTATCAAAATCCCATTGTATGAAATGGGTATGAAGGCTGGAGACGTTCTGATCGATCTAATTCAGAATCATTCAGAAGAACATAAAATTGTCATTGAAGAATCTGAATTGATAATTAGAAACAGTGTAAAAAAATTAGAAAAATAGGAGGAAAAGATGCAAGCACATATGATAGATTCCGCTCTATATAGAGACTTATACGGAAATGAAAAAATGCGTTACATATTTTCAGATGTAAATATGTTGAAAAAGTGGATTGACGTAGAGAAAGCGCTAGCTCAAGCGGAATCGGAATTAGGGGTCATTCCTACAGAAGCGTATGAGGAGATAAGTAAAAATAGCTTAGCAGAAAAATTTAATGTAGAGGAGATTCGAAAGGGAATTGAAAGTACAGCACATCCTTTAATTACTTTCATAAGACAATTTGAGGAGAACTGTGCGGGAGCTTGGGGCGAGTATATCCATTATGGTGCTACTACACAGGATATTATTGATACTGGATTAATTCTCCAACTCAAAGAAGGTTATGAAGTTATATATAATCAAGTCGAGTCCATGATTGCTAGTCTTGAAAAAGTGACCATTCGATATAGACATACGATTATGCCAGGAAGAACACATGGCCAACATGCTCTCCCCATTACATTAGGTTTTAAGATTGCAACTTGGCTTTCTGAAATGCACAGACACCGAGTACGATTGGAAGAAATAACGGATCGTGTTTTTGTAGGTCAGTTGGGGGGGGCGGCCGGTACTTTAGCTTCTTTGCAAGAAAATGCTCTAGTCGTTCAACAGCGTACAATTGAAATTCTAGGTTTAAAAATACCTGACATTACATGGCATACTTCCCGGGATAATTTAACGGAGTTAGCTTCTGTTTATGCCATGATCGCGGGGACCATCGGAAAAATCGCGAATGAAATTATCAATTTACAGCGAACTGAAATCGCCGAAATCGAAGAAGGATTTGAAAACGGGAAAGTCGGCAGCAGCACTATGCCGCATAAGAGGAACCCGATGATTTGTGAGTATGTGGTGGGTCTTTCCAGACTGGTGCGCATGCAGTTGCCTTTAATTTATGATTCCTTAGTGCAAGAACACGAACGAGATATGGGGCTTTGGCTAGTTGAGCTAGAGGTTATGCCCGAGATGTCCACTTACTTAAGCAGAATGCTGGAACAAATGGAGCAAGTGCTGCAAAACATGAATGTCAATGAAGAAAAAATGCGGTCTAATGTGGATATTACCGGAGGCTTGATTTTAAGTGAACAACTCATGTTCTATATCTCTGGGGCTTTAGGTAAGCAGACTGCTCATGAAGTTGTGTATGAAGCGAGTATGAAGGCATATGAGAAAAACATCCCATTAATCGATGCAATTTGCCAAGATGAGCGGGTCACAACACATTATGGTCGTGAGGAAGTGGAAGGTTTCCTGAAGCCAGAAAACTATCTAGGCCTCTGTTCCATTTTTATTGACCAAGTCTTAAATGGAAAAAAGGACGAATGACGATGCCTTATTTGACAATGAAACTGATGGAAGGTCGTTCGATAGAGACGAAAGAAAAATTAGTGTATAACATGACGAAAGCAATAACAGAAAGTCTGGAAATCGAGCCAAGCGATGTCAGGATTGAGCTAATTGAATTGAAAAAAGGTTTTTTTGCAAAAGAGGGAAAGTTAGTTCGGGATAATGACTAAGGAGAAAGGCGGGAGGAACTTTGGAAATCAACTTTTTTGAAGCAACTGAAAATCTTTATAAGATAGACAAATCAGAAGCAACTTCTATTTGGTATGGGCTCAATCAAATCCGTTTTTTTGAAGAAGCGAGTATTAAGGCATATAAGAAAGGGTTAATTGGCGGGTCTGTGCATCCATATATTGGTCAAGAAGCTGTTGCCATCGGAATTTGCAGGAACTTGAATAATACGGATTATATGACAACCACTTATCGAGGGAGAGGACATGCCCTAGCAAAGGGAGCAGATCCATTCAAGTTATTCGCTGAAATGTTTGGAAGGAAGAGTGGTTATTGTAAAGGGAAGGGTGGCCCGATGCATATTGCCTCTAAAAAGCTGGGAATGCTTGGAGCAAATGGCATTGTAGCGGGAGGCATTCCGATCGCTGTCGGAGGTGCGTTAACAGCAAAACGTAAGGGAGAAGGGCAAGTGGCAGTCACTTTCTTCGGAGATGGTGCTACTAACCAAGGCGTTTTTCATGAAGCACTGAATTTAGCAGCCGTGCTGCAACTTCCAGTCATATTTGTTTGTGAGAATAATTTATACTCCGAAATGACACCCATTTCAGATTCACTGTTAAATAAAGATTTGGCAGAGAGAGGCATTGCCTATCATATTCACTCTGTCGTCGTCGATGGGAATGATCCATTGGCTGTGGATGCCGTTGCGAAAGAAGCTATTGAACGGGCAAGAAGCGGCAATGGACCGACATTTATTGAAGCAAAAACCTACCGATTATTAGGTCATATGTTTGGAGATAGCGAGACTTATAGAACAAAGGAAGAGGTACAAGAATGGTGGGCAAAAGAACCTCTGAAAATCTTCAAAGAACAGTGCTTGCAATATGAATGGCTTTCCGAAAGGGAATTAGAGGAAGTGGCAGAACAGGCAAAAGAAGAGATTAATGCTAGCTATGAGCAAGCTGTATTGGATGAGGAGCCGTCGTTAGAGGAGGTATATACAGATGTCTACTGATGAAAGATTAATTACTTATGCAGAAGCTTTAAATGAAGCCATTAGAGAAGAAATGGAAAAAAATGAAGATATCATCTTGTTAGGGGAAGATATAGGTCCTTACGGAGGTGTTTTTAACGTTACTAAAGGTCTGTTTGAAAAATACGGGGCGGACCGGGTGATTGATACGCCTATTTCAGAGGCTGGTTTCGCTGGCGCGGGTATAGGTGCTGCCATGACCGGATTGAAACCAATTGTTGAATTTATGTGGATTGATTTTACATTTGTGGCGCTGGATCAAATTTTAAATCAAGGGGCGAAGATGGCTTATATGTCGGGCGGACAAACTACGGTACCCATTGTTTTTAGAACGCAAGGCGGGGGCGGACGTGGAAATGCAGCCCAACACTCACAAAGTCTTGAAACTATTTTTGCTCATGTACCGGGAATGAAAGTCGTTTTACCTTCGAGCCCTTATGATGCGAAGGGACTTTTAAAAACGGCAATCCGAGAAAATTGCCCGGTTATGTTTATTGAGAATAAGCTTTTATACAATACGAAAGGCCATGTCCCTGAAGAGGAATATACAATACCTTTTGGACAAGCCAACGTATTAATCGAGGGCGAAGATATTACAATTGTAAGCATTTCTAGAAGTGTGCATCTCAGCTTGGAAGCAGCCGAGACATTAAAAGCGGAGGGCATCCATGCCGAAGTGATTGATTTGAGGACATTGGTTCCCTTAGATATCGAATCGATCAAAGATTCCGTGAAAAAGACGAATCGGCTCATCATTGTTCATGAAGCGGCAAAGTCTTTTGGGTGGGGCGCGGAATTAGCGGCCCAAATCTCGGAAGAAGTGTTTGATTATTTAGACGCACCTGTATATAGGATTGGGGCTAAAGATACGCCAATTCCTTACAATATGAAATTGGAAAAAGAAGTGTTGCCTAAAGTAGAAGATATTGTAGATGACATTAAAAAATCACTATATATGAAAGAAGGTTCAAGATGATAACAGGTCTTTGGCACACTAGCTTTACGGTGGAAAACCTGGATAAATCGATTCCATTTTATCGAGATCTATTAGGTCTGACGTTAATTCATGAACAGACCCAAAATAATGAATACACGAGAAAACTGGTTGGATATCCCGATGCCAATTTGAAAGTAGCTATGTTTTCCATTGATGGAGTAGATGTCGGCCCTTCAGGACATATATTAGAGTTGGTTGAATATGTATCCCCTAAAGGATTGGAAGTCCCGGAAGGAACTGCTCATACCCGCAGTGCTCACCTAGCTTTTAGAGTAACAGATATTTTTCAGACTGTTCATCGATTAACAGAACATGGCGTAGCGTTTAAATCTGAAATCGTGGCAATTCAAGAAGGGCGCAACAAGGGAGGCTACACTGTATATTTCAAAGATCCGGACGGGATAACTTTAGAGTTAGTTCAACCCCCATCAAAGGAGAGAGTGTAAATGTTTGATGTAGTCGTTATAGGCGGAGGAATTGGGGGCTATACGGCAGCAATTCGTGGAGCAAAAAAAGGATTGAAAGTATTGCTCATTGAAAAAGAAAAATTAGGAGGAACCTGTTTACATAAGGGCTGCATTCCTACAAAAATTATGTTGGAGTTATCAAAAAAAGTACAAACATTGAAACATAGTCATGAGTGGGGCATCAAGGCAGTCGACGCAAATAATGTAAAGAAAGTAGATTATCCCAAGTTTCTTGAAAAAAGAAAGGGGATTATAGATCAGCTTTTTTCAGGACTGCAATTTTTAATGAAGAAAAATAAAATTGCAGTAGTCGAAGGCCAAGCCGAAGCTGTTTTGAAAATGGCTGGAACCTATCTGATTAAAGTAAGAAGATCAACAAATGAAATTGAAGAATTTGAAGGGAAGCATGCCATTTTAGCAACAGGAACCGTCCCCCTTGTTCCAAGGAATGTGGATGAACAAAGTGAGAAAATCGTTACAAGCGACACTTTATTGGATTTAGATTATCTTCCCGATTCCATTTCAATAATGGGTGGAGGGGTTATTGGGGTAGAGTTTGCTACATTTTTCAGTGAAATGGGATGTGCAGTAAATATTATTGAGAAAGAAAAAAATCTGATACCAACGAATGATGAAGAGATATGCGATGAGCTAGAAAAGAGTTTAAGAAAAAAAGGAGTCAATCTTTTTTTGGGGCATGAAGTGAATTTAGAAGGAATAGAAGATAATGGAGATCATTTGAAAATTCCATTACAAAATAATAAAACAGGCTTAGCAGCCGCTATTACTTCAGATATTTTACTTGTAGCAACTGGCAGGAAGACTACATTTGCCAACCTTCAATTGAATTTTGATATGGAAACTGAAAATCACTTTGTGAAAACGAATAAATTTATGGAGACATCTCTTAAGGGATTATACGCTGTTGGAGATATCACGGGTTCCTGTCAATTGGCTCACGTGGCAGCACATCAAGGCAAGATTGCGATCGATAGCATTCTAGGTAACTATGTTGAGCCAATAAATGAACTGTATATTCCAAAATGTATATATACAAATCCCGAAATAGCAAGTATTGGTTTAACTGAATCCGAATGTATAAATGGCGGGAGGAAATTTAAAGTTGGTAAGTTCCACTACACAGGTAATGGAAAAGCTTTAATAAGTTCTAACAATCAAGGGTTCGCCAAAGTAATAACGGATATAAAGACAGACAAAGTGGTCGGGGTCCATCTAATTGGAGAAAAAGCTACTGAATTAATTGGAGAATTATCATTAGGAATGCTCCTGGAAACTACGTCTTGGGAAATGAGTACAGCGATTCACCCGCATCCAAGCATAAGTGAAATTCTTGGGGAAGCGGCATTGGCAGTTCAAGGATTAGAAATTAACGGTTGAGTAGGGGTGAGTAGAATGGCGGCTGAAATTATTTTACCTAAAATGGGATTAACCATGGATGAGGCAACAATTGTAACATGGCTTAAACAAGTTGGTGATACGGTTAATGAAGAAGAGCCGATCGTGGAAGTACAAACAGATAAATCCGTTTTGGAAGTGGAGGCGCCTCAATCAGGAGTCTTGACAGAAATCCTATATGAGGAGGGAGAATCAGTCCAGGTTGGGGAGATATTGGGGAGCATTGGGGGTTCGGCAGGAAGTAGTAAGGACGGTAATGCACAAAAAGAATCCATGTCAATTCAACCAGTGGTAATTGAAGAAGCGGAAAACTCTAGTCCTCAGAAAGCTACAGCAGCGCATACAAACCAAACTGAACGAATCCGCATATCTCCGGCGGCTAGAAGGTTGCTAAAAGAAAATAATCTTTTGGCTCATGAAATTGTCGGGAGCGGTCCTCTTGGAAGGATAGTTATAACGGACGTCTACAAAGCGCTTGATGCAAGGAACGGCAACATACCAAAACCAAGAGAGACAGTAAAACAGGTTGGTGCTGATATACAAAAAGAACCGGTCAGTGCTATACGTCAAGTTATCGCCACGCGGATGACCGATAGCTTTATGAACGTGCCTCAATTCCAATTGAATCGGAATATGAACGTTACCAATATGGAAACATTACGTAAAAAAGTGAATGAACTAGGTAATAAAGGCGTGAAGTTATCCATCAATGATTTTTTAATCAAAGCCGTGGCATTAGCAATAGCGAAGCAGCCAATTTTTAATAGCAGTTATGAGTATGGTGAAAAACAGCATGCAATTATAAAGAAAAAAGACGTCAATGTTGGTCTTGCAGTCGCAGTGAACGATAGCTTGCTAGTTCCCGTTATTTGCAAAGCGGATCAATTATCGATAATTGAAATCGCCAAGGAAAGGGACAGATTAGTTAACAAAGCCAAAGCAGGTAAACTAACGGTAGATGAGATGAGTAATGGATCGTTTACAATCTCAAATTTGGGTGCCTTTGGGATAGATGATTTTACTGCTTTAGTGAATCCCCCAGAGTCAGGCATTTTAGCGGTAGGCTCTTCCAAGCTTAAGCCAGTCGTGAATGAGCAAGGAGAAATTGAAGTGAAACCAATCTTGCGCTTATCGGCATCATTCGATCATAGGTTGATTGACGGCGCTGTAGGAGCTGTGTTTCTACAAAATCTTATTGAACAATTGGAATCAATAGACTGGGAACTATTCTAAGGTAGGTGATCGGTTAGATATGACATTCGGAGTAAAAGGAAAAAACGCTATTGTGACAGGGGCTTACCAAGGAATCGGAAAGTCAATTGCCCTTAAGCTGGCCAGCCACGGGGTGAATGTATTGCTGGTCGATTTAAATCCTGGTATCCATTCTATCGTCACAGAAGAACAGCATCAAGTGGAAGGGCAACTATTTTCATTTGTGACTGATTTAACAAACAGTGAAAATATAACGAATTTGGTGGAATTTGCAAAGGAAAATTTTCAAGTAATCGATATATTGGTCAATAACGCAGGAATTATGCAAACCAAACCATTTCTGGATATAACGGAGGAAGATTGGGACAGGGTGTTGTCCATTAATTTAAAGAGCGTATTTTTGTTGTCCCAAGCTATTGTAGCCCAAATGCTCACGCAAAAAGAGGGAAGGATTATCAATATTTCTTCGATAGCAGGAAGGAGCGGTCGACCATACTCCCCTCATTATGCCGCAAGTAAAGCGGGTATTATTAGTTTGACAAAATCCATGGCAGAAGCTTTTGGGAAACAAAATATAAGAACAAATGCAATTTGTCCAGGGGTTATTTTAACACCTATGATGGAAGAGATATATGAAAATAGAAGTAAATTGGGAGAAAGTCCCGAGGAAAAATTTCTGCAAACCATTAAATTAGATCGCTTGGGAACACCGGAAGATGTCTCGGATACAGCACTGTTTTTATGTTCCGATCAAAGTTCCTACATTAATGGACAAGCTTTGAATGTTTGTGGTGGGTATGAAATGGACTAAGAAAAAAGGGAGGACAATATTCATGAGAATTGATGCGCATCAACATTTTTGGGATTTTGATCGTGTACCCTATGTATGGCCCACCCAAGACGAAGAACCGATTTTTCGTAGTATCGAACCACCAGAATTAGAGGGAATACTGAAAGAGGTTCAGATTGATAAAACAATTCTTGTTCAAGCAGATAATTCCTACGAAGACACACAGTATATGTTGGAAATTGCTGAGAGATACAACTGGGTGGCTGGCGTTGTAGGATGGGTCCCTTTAGACAAACCGGATGAGACGGCTATTCGTTTAGAGAGTTTTTTAGAAAACCCATATTTCAAAGGGGTTCGTCACTTAATCCATTATGAAAAGGATGTCAATTGGCTAATACAGCCCCGAGTTATTGAGGGCTTAAATGTTTTACAAGCTAATAACGTGCCATTTGATGTTGTCGCTGTTTTACCGGAGCATCTCAAATTGATTCCTATACTTTCTGAAAAATTGCCTAATTTGAGAATGGTAATCGATCATCTAGGAAAACCGCCGATCGCTTCTGCTCAGTTTGAGCCTTGGCAGGAGCTTATAAAACAAGCCGCTTCCAATCCAAATGTATATGCAAAAATCTCGGGTTTAAACACAGCTGCTTCCGCTGATTGGGTAGCAGAAGACTTAAAGCCTTACATTGATATTGCATTTTCCTTATTTGGTGCTAATCGATTAATGTTTGGAAGCGATTGGCCTGTATTAAATTTAGCGGGTAATTATAAAGGGGTATTAGATTCAATCGAGACTGTGATGGCAGAACGCAACACTGAAGAAGTTAAAGATGTTTTTGAAAATACTGCCACTGAATTTTATCAGCTTTAAATTTAAAAGAGGTGAATGGCATGTTAAGAGTGGCCGGCATGATCCATATAAGCGATGAACACATAGAGGAATATAAAAAGCTGCATCGACAAGTATGGCCGGAGGTAATTGATCGCATTAAAAAAAGTAACATTCAAAATTATTCTATTCACCTTAAGGATAATACGTTGTTTAGTTACTATGAATATGTTGGAGAGAATTACGAAAAAGATATGGCTGAAATGGAGGGAGATGAAGCAACTCAAAGGTGGTGGGCTATTTGTAAGCCTTTACAAAAGCCGCTCGTCACTCGTTCGGAAAGTGAATGGTGGGCCGATATGGAAGAAGTTTTTTATATGAGATAAACCAGGGGGGAGAAAGAAGATGTTTGAGGTGGATTATAAGCCAAAAGTTCCTAGAAACAAAAATCTGCGAATTGGCATTATTGGTGCTGGCGAAATTGTGCGGGATGCCCATTTACCCGCATATCAATTAGCAGGCTTCCAAGTAATCGGTATTTATAACCGGACTTTTCATCGGGCTGAATCTGTCGCTCAACAATTTAATATTCCACATGTATTTAGAACAGTTGAAGAGTTAATCAACCATCCTGACATAGATATAGTAGATATAGCTGTAACCGCTGATTTACAACCGAAAATTGTTGAATTAGCTGCAAAAGCAGGGAAACATATTTTATGTCAAAAACCGCTTGCTGATACTATGGAAAATGCTAAGAAAATTGTTAAGCTAGGCGAACAACACAATGTAAAAATTGCGATTAATCAGCAAATGAGATGGGCTCCATCAATTAGAGCCAGTCACGATATTATTAGTAAAGGCCTTCTTGGGGAAAAAACAAATGCTTCAATCCAAGTAAATGTATTGACTCAATTTGAAAACTGGCCTTTTTTAAAAGAAATAGAAAACCTAGAAATAATGTACCACAGCATTCACTATTTAGATTCAATAAGGTTCCTGTTTGGAACCCCGGAATATATCTACGCGGATGGAGCGAAATTTCCAGCTCAGCAAGTGAAGGGTGAAACTAGAACTCTCATCCATATGAAGTTTCCCGGGTATGCGAGGGGCCTAGTCTACGATAATCATAATAACTGGTCAACACAAGATGACTGGTATGCAACTTATCGATTTGAAGGTACCGAAGGCATTATAAAGGGGCAAAATGGAGCCTTGTATAATTATCCATTTGGGCAAGAAGATACGATTGAGTTCACCTCAAATAAATTAATCAAAGATACATGGTTTAAACCAAATCTAGAAGGGAAATGGTTTCCTCACGCATTTATAGGAACAATGGGTGAATTGATGAGGGCTATCGAAGAAAATAGAGAACCTGAAAATAATGTGAATGATAATTTATTAACATTAAAAATGGTTTATGCTGCCTATCAATCAATGAAAGAAAATAGACCTGTATGGCTTGAAGAAATTAACTAAAAACGATAGAGGAGGCTGTAAAGTATGAAGGCATTCAATAAAATAACTCTAGTAATTATGTTGATCAGTATGTTGGTATTATCTGCATGTAATGGGGATGCGGGGAATGGTTCGGCTGAAGAGAAAAAATATGAAATAGCAGGTATTTTAATGCAATCGGATGTTGAGTGGTTTAAGCAAATTCAATTGGGTATGGAAAAAGCCGCAAAAGATTATGATGTAAGCCTGAAGATTGGAAACTCAAATTTGGATCTAGCTGAAGAATCCAATTTAATAGACACCTATTCTTCCCAAGGAATGGACGCTATTGTCATGTCTGCTATCGATTCATCTTCATCTACCCAAGCGATTAAACGTGCTATGGAGAAAAATGTCACAGTTATTAATTACAATACAAATGTCACTAAAGACGTTATGCAATACTTTGTAGGAATTGACAATTTTGAGTTGGGTGCTCAGGCCGGAAGAATCTTAGTGGACTATGTGAATGAGCATTTGAACGGGGAAGCAAAGCTAGGAATGGTTACACTTTCTATGTTTGAAGTAGGTAAAGATCGTGAAAGAGGTTTCCTTTCAGAAGTAGAAAAAGCACCGGGTATTGAAATTGTAAGTAAACAAGATGCCAATGGACCAGAAAATGGAATGTCAGTTGCTGAGACGATGATACAAGCTAACCCGGATATGAATGTCATGTGGGCAGCAAATGGCGGAACGACAATGGGAGTCGTTCAAGGGATTATTTCTAAAGGGCTTCAAGACCAAATTAAGTTCTTCGGGACAGATATGGATGTACAAACAGGCAATGCTTTGTTGGATAGTTCCAATCCATATCAAGCGGTCTCGACTCAAGACCCGGAAAAGATAGGCTATCAGTCTGTAGAAGCGGCGGTTAAAGTTTTGAAAGGTGAAGAAGTTGAAAGTGAAATTATTGTGGATTTGGACGTTTTTACAAAGGAGGACACGGAAAAAGTTCAACAATACGTAGAGAAATACTCGAATATTTAACGAGGAGTGTTGTGCATGCCAGAATTTCTACTTGAATTAAAAAAGATTACTAAAGCATTTGGAAATGTTCATGCGTTAAACTTTGTAGATTTTGATCTAAGGCATGGAGAAGTCCATGCCTTATTGGGTGCTAATGGAGCGGGAAAGTCTACATTAGTTAAAATGATATCCGGAGCATATGAACCAGATAGTGGGGAAATCGTACTAGAAGGATCCCCTATTACAATAAGTAGTACTCAAATGTCAAAAGACTTGGGAATTTCGATAGTCTATCAAGAGTTTAGCTTGTTTAATGATTTAAGCATTGCTGAGAATATTTTTGCAGGAAGAGTTCCTTTATTATCTAAATTTCCACCAATTATCGATGAAAATAAAATGAAAGAAGATGCAGAAAAAGCATTGAGAAATGTCGGGATTTCATTAGATGTTAAAAAGTTAGTAGGAGAACTACCGGTTGGTGAGCAGCAAATTATTGAAATTTGTAAAGCAATTTCTTTACAGGCAAAAGTGTTAATTTTAGATGAACCAACGTCGGCCCTGAACGCTCAAGAAATCGAGCAGCTGTTTAAAATCATTAAGAATTTGAAAGAACAGAAAGTCGGGATTATCTATATAACCCATCGATTAAGTGAATTGACTGAAATTTGCGACAGGGTAACAATAATGAGAGATGGAAAAAATATTGGAACTCACTCTATTAAAGAGAAAAGTATGGGAGAAATGGTAGATTTAATGTTGGGGGAATCTGGACAAGCTGCCCAAAAAGTAAAGAAAAATATTCAAAGTGATAAAAAGGTTTTGGAGATATTAAACTTGAAAACAAAAGATCTAAATAATATAAGCCTCTATGTTAGACCCGGTGAAATATTGGGGTTAGCGGGCCAAATGGGTTCTGGAAGAACAGAGATTTTCAAATCTATTTTTGGCTATGAAAAGATAGAGTCAGGTGTTATTAAGATTGAAAGTACGGAATTTAAAAATCCTGTAAGGAAAAAAATGATTCGAAAAGGAATTGGATTTGTTTCAGAGGATAGAAAAACAGAGGGGATCTTGCCGGGAAGAAGTATCAAAGAAAATATTGTTGTTTCCATTATGAATCAAATTACTACGAATGGATTTATATCCAACAAAAAAGAAGAAGAAGTATCCCAAACTGCGATTGCGCAGACAGGACTTTATCCGAATATTCCAAATCGAAATATTGAATTTTTAAGCGGGGGCAATCAACAAAAAGCCATATTAGGAAGATGGTTGGCCCTCGATAATTTAAAAGTGCTGTTGCTTGACGAACCTACCAGAGGTATCGATGTAGGGGCAAAAGGACAAATATATACGTTGTTAAATGAGATTACTCAAAAAGGAATTGCAATTATAATTGCCTCCTCAGATCTAGATGAATTAGTCCAAGTTACGGATCGGATCGTTATTCTAGATAATGGGAAAATTCAGCAGGAAATAAAAAATGAAAATATATCGGTCAATGATCTGACAAAGGCAATTTTAGGAGGGGAATAAATGATACAACAAGGTTTGCAGGAAACCAGTAAACTAAAAAAGTTTTCTCTTAAAGACTATTGGAAAACATATCAAAATATTCTTGGGCTGTCAGGTGTGTTACTACTATTAATCATCGTATTCAGCGTGATTGCCCCCAATTTTTTAACAACGAGTAATTTTATTGATGTGCTGCGACAGATGTCTATGATCTCGATAATAGCAATTGGAATGACGATGGTTATTATTACAGCGGAAATTGATCTATCCGTAGGTTCATTAGTTGCAGCAAGTAGTGCAGTACTCGGATTCTTATCAATATCGATGAATTTTAGTATTTGGATAGCAATGATATTGACTATTTTATTAGGGGGAGTCAGTGGGTATAGCATCGGCTTTTTACGGAATCGATATGGAATCCCAACATTTATTACAAGTCTTGGATGGTTATCCGTTTGGCGTGGCATTGCATACTTAATTACCGGCGGTTTTCCTTTATCTCCATTCCCGCAGGGGTTTTCCTTTTTAGGAAGTGGATTTATTGGGCCTATTCCCTTTGTCGTGGTGTTAATGATTGTACTTTATATTGCTTTCTATTACGTATTAGTAAAAACACCTTTTGGACGAAATGTTTATGCGGTGGGAAGTAATATTAAAGCAGCACAATTATCCGGGGTACCGGTGGCGAAAGTAAAAACAACAGTGTTTGTTATCACAGGGATGTTGGCTGCATTAGCTGGAATTATTCTTTCTTCCAGATTAATGTCTGGAAATCCAACAGTAGCCAATGGTTGGGAATTAGACGTAATTGCGGCGGTCATTGTTGGAGGTACCAGTTTGGCCGGAGGAAAAGGTTCCATCATAGGAACATTTTTAGGTGCATTATTTATTGCAGTATTAAGTAATGGCATGGTCCTCTTAGGAATTTCTCCATATCTACAACTCGTTGTTAAAGGTTCCATTATTGTATTCGCCGTAATCCTAAATGCTGTACAAATTTACGGCATTAAAGGAATGCAGAAAGACATTTCGTAAGCAGGATTAAATAGGAGGAGGACAAACATGAAAAGAACTTACTTGCAATTCGTAATAATCTTAACGCTGTTAGTTTTAGTAATGGTTGGTTGCAGCGACTCAAATAAAGCATCGTCTGAAGGGGCAGACGAAAAATTAAAACTGCGTATGGGATATGTTATGGCTGAAGGTTCCCCTACCCATCAATCTGCTAAGCAGTTTGCTGAAAATGTAGCAGAACGGACAAATGGAATGATTGAGATAGAATTATTTCCTAATTCTACGTTAGGCAGTGATGCGGATGTACTGGAACAAGCCAAATTAGGTACCCCGGTTATAGCTTACAATAACCCATCAGGTTTGCAAGATATGGCTCCTGACTTATCCGTTTTGGGTGGACCGTTTTTAGTAGAAGATTGGAACCAACTCCAAAAAGTAATCAACTCTGACTTTATGGAAGAGCAAGAGGCATTACTCCAAGAAAAAGGATTACGCGTATTGGCTTTTAATTGGTATTTTGGTGGGAGGCATGTTATCTCTGATCGTGTAGTGGAAATTCCAGAAGACCTTAAAGGTGCAAAAGTTAGATCCTCTCCACTCCCGATGTGGCAAGAAACGATCAAAGCCATGGGAGCCAATCCGACTTCTCTTGAATGGGCGGAGGTTTACCCAGGATTGGAGCAAGGGATTATTGTAGGAGCTGAGGCTCCATTGGAAACTCTATATTCAAGTAAGATCCACGAAGTGGCTGATCATATTTCGCTGACGGGCCATTTTAAACAAGTAAACGGCTGGCTGATGAGCGAGGATGTGTTCTCTTCATTACCAGAAGAATATCAAAAGATTTTATTAGAAGAAGCGGTAGCTGCCGGAGAATTGGCTACACAGACAACGATTGACAAGGAAAATGAATACGAGCAAAAACTTAAAGATGAAGGCGTTACGATCACACAGCCAGACGTGAATGCGTTTAAAGATGCCACTTCCGGAGTATATGACATCTTGTCAGAGAATTGGTCGGAAGGCACGTACGAGAGAGTGAAGGAAATTATTGGTAATTAACTTAACATAAAAATAGAGTAGGACAAACATTGTCTTACTCTATTTTTATCCAAGGGGGGAACTCGATGTTTTTAAAGATCATCTCACGGCTGGAAGAAACTGTCGTTAATCTGATTATGGTTGTGTTAGTAATCTTAACATTCACTAACGTCGTTCTAAGATATGTATTCAATTATTCTATTCCCGGTTCTGTTGAAGTATCAATTTTGTTATTTGCATGGATTGTTTTTGTCGGTTCTAGTGTAGCGATAAAAAATAAAACTCATATTAAGATTGATTTATTAGAAGCCATCTTGCCGAAGAAATACAAAAAAATTGTTTCTTTACTGATCAGTATAATGTTGGTAATCTTAGCAGCTTGTATGTGCTTTTACGGCTTCATATTTACATATGACGTTATGGGTGAAACATTGGGCGCTTCCAATATACCAAAGTCATTAGTTTACTTGGCCTTTCCAATTGGGTTTGGATTAATGGGAATACATCTCATGAACCAAATAGTCTTATCATTAAAAGAAATGTGGTGAAAACAATATGACAGTTTTTGTAATATTGCTAATGTTATTCCTAATGCTAATAGGAGTTCCGGTTGTGTTCTCTATCATGATCGCTACCTTAATATTTTTTATAGTGGAACCTTCAGTGACGATAGAGGTATTTATCCAACGAATTATTTCGGGCACTCAATCTTTTCCCCTTTTAGCAATCCCGTTTTTCGTTTTGACTGGATATCTAATGAATGTCAGTGATATTTCAAGGAGACTTATTAATCTATCATCCGCTGCAATTGGACATATCAAGGGAGGTATTGGATATGTTAATATACTAGTTAATACTTTTATGGCTGGAATGTCGGGCTCTTCTAATGCGGACGCCGCAGTGTTATCAAAACTATTGGTGGATCCAATGGAAGAAAAGGGGTATAGCAGAGGATTAGCTGCCGGTTTAACTGCATCCGCTTCGCTTATAGCTCCTATTATTCCTCCAAGTATCGCGCTCATTATGTATGGATTCATGGCGGAAGTTTCCATTGGGAAACTTTTCATGGCAGGTATTTTACCTGGTATATTAATGGCTATCTTACTCTTCATTTTTAACTTTATTATTGCCCGTAAAGATGATTTACCAAAGGAACATGAAAATTTTTCGGCAACGGAAATGGCTCTTACCTTCAAATATGCGATCCTTGCATTGTTCACGCCCGTTATTATAGTAGGTGGAATTAGACTAGGTATTATGACGCCTACTGAAGCAGGTGCGATAACGGTAGTCTATGCTTTTCTAATTGGTTATTTTGTATATAAAAAAATTAATATGAAAATTCTAAAGGAAGTTATTGGAGAATCGGTTACCCTAACAGCAATAGTTATGATTATTGTAGCAGCATCTTCTGCTTTTGGCTGGGTGCTTACCTGGGAAAGGATACCCCAACAAGTTGCTGAATTGGTGTTAGGAATTTCCGAAAATCCAATTATTGTTTTGCTTTTAATAAACATTATGCTCCTAATTATAGGGATGTTTATAGAAGGAACGGCAAGCATCGTCTTGTTAACGCCATTGCTAACTCCATTAGTCTCGGAAATCGGGGTAGATCTGGTTCACTTTGGAATTATTGTGGCAATGAACTTGGCGATTGGAAGTATAACGCCTCCGCTAGGAACCGTTATGTTCACTACAAGTGCAGCAGCTAATATTTCTATAGTTGAATTTCTAAGAAAAAGTTGGCCATTGTACATTGTTTTACTTATCGCCTTATTTACGATTACCTATATCCCATCAATCTCATTATTTTTAGTTAAATAGAAGATCAATTAGAAATTAATGTTGTAGCTAAAATTCTGACTATCGTTAATTGTAAGCGTTTAATTAAACCCGGATTTGATGACATATCATCAATCCCGGGTTTGTCAATTATCAAAAAACTATTCATCGTTCGAACAGCTTTCGAGTCTCCTGAGCCAATCTTCAAAAAAGATTAAATACTTAAGTACTTTGCTCCTATGTTTACATAAAGAAGTTCTCTTCTCCGACTTTCTCATACAGCCCACTATTCTTGAAAATCGGGATCTTCTCTTTTGGTAAACGTTTGATAATAATGCGGATGCCTGCTTTCTTCGCATCGTCAAGCAGGACGGAGAGGGCTGCTTCTCCGGTTGCATCGATGACCGAGAGATGCTCCATATCAAAGATGATCAGCTTGGCATTGGTTTGTAACAATGCAGGGAACCGATCATCAAACACTTTAGCTGTACCGAAGAACAGTGGACCTTCGACAATGAATTTTTGAATGGCCTTCGGATCGTCTCCTCCGAATTTCACCCATTCCACGTCGGAAAGCTTTTCTTCTTTGAAGCTCAGCTTGCCGCTCATCTTTCGCAAGAAGGATAGAGCTGCAAGCAAAATCCCGACTTGCACGGCAATCGTCAAATTGATGAAGATGGTTAAGAGGAACGTCGTCAATAAGACGATGGAGTCGCTCGAACGGATGGACAGAATATGGACGAACGCGCGATGTGCACTCATATTCCAGGCGACATACATAAGAATTGGCGCCATTGCGGCAAGCGGAATATAGGAAGCATACGGTGCGAAGAGTAGCAAGAAAGCGAGAACGAATACGCTTTGCGTCACCCCCGAAACCGGACTGACTGCTCCGGAACGAATATTGGTCGCCGTCCGTGCGATGGCTCCGGTCGCCGGAATCCCACCAAAAAGTGGCGTGACTATATTGGCAATCCCTTGACCGAACAGTTCCCGTTTGGAATTATGTTTGGGCCCTTCTTTCATTCCATCCGCCACGACTGCGGATAACAGGGACTCGATAGCGCCGAGAGCTGCAATGACGAGGGCAGGCTGCCAAAGGTTGACCAGTTTGGATAATGTAATTTGTGGTAATGAAAAGCTTGGCAGCGTTTTTGGAATTCCCCCAAAGGCGGTCCCGATCGTTTCCACCTTTCCTGGAAATAAAAAGATAGAGAGAATCGTAGGGACAAGCAAGGCAACGAGCAAGAGCGGAACTTTCGGTGCAATCCTTGGCAATACAAGGATGACCAATAGACCGATGAAAGCGGTCAGGACGCTGAACCAATTGATAGTATGGAGGTTTTGAAATAAGCCCATCATATTTTCATGGAAAAATTCTTTTTGTTCCAATCCGGTCAAGCCCAGAAAATTTCCGATCTGACCGGTAAAGATGATGATGGCAATACCTGATGTAAATCCGATCGTGACTGATTTCGGGACGAAATGAATTAAATTGCTGACTCCGAGAAAACTCATGATGACGAGGAAAATGCCAGCGAGGAACCCGGCAATGAGGAGATCTTCGTAGCCGTATTGAAGTACGATTCCAAGCAAGATGGGGATGAACGCGCCGGTGGGTCCCGCAATTTGGTAGCGGGAACCTCCCAATAATGCCACCAAAAGACCCGCAATGATGGTTGTATAAAGGCCGTATTCGGGCTTCACTCCCGAGGCAATTGCAAAAGCCATCCCAAGCGGAATGGCCACGATACCTACAGTGATCCCCGCAATGATATCTTGGCGGAGACCGGCTGCATTGTAGTCAATATAACGATTGTCTTTCAACATTCCATTCATCTCCGGAATAAGGTTTTTCTTACATATTTCTATCTTAAGTATAGCTGAGAAATGGCACGGTGACAAGGGTTCAGGACATTTTGAGTATACAAATTGAGCTATTCTGAATAATGGTTCTATTAAAAGTTTGTTTAAGGTAGAAATTTACTATACAATTTTAGTAATAAATGGATTGGAGTGATAGGGTATGAAGCGTTTTGAAGGCAAAGTTGTTTTTATTACGGGTGGTGCTTCCGGAATGGGAGAGAATATGGTCAAGCAATTCTCGGAGGAAGGGGCAACCGTTATAGCGGCAGATATCAATGAAGCGGCACTAGAAGAAAAATGGGGACAATATGACAACGTGGTTCGCATTAAACTGAATGTAGCATCGGACGAAGAGTGGGAGGCAGCGTTCAATCAAGTGAAGGAGCAGGTTGGCAATGTGGATGTCCTAGTCAACAATGCGGGGATATCAACGGAGAAGTCGATGAATGATATTACAATTGACGATTGGCGGAAGCTTTCGGATATTAATGGATTCGGTCCGTTCCTTGGCATGAAGCATGTGTTGCCATTGATGAAGGAGGCGGGACAAGGGGCCATCGTCAATATCTCGTCCTATACTGCGCTTGTCGGAATGGGACTCAATCCATACAGTGCCTCAAAAGGCGCGGTCCGGGCGATTTCTCGCGCAGCCGCTGCAGAATTCGGCCAATGGGGAATCCGCGTCAACACGATATTCCCAGGAGTCATTGAAACACCGATGACGAAAGGACTGGAATCTTCAAAGGAAGTCGTCCAGGGGTTGATCCGCATGACGCCACTGCAGCGCTTAGGGCAACCGGAAGATGTGGTCAATGCCGTCCTATTTTTAGCATCCGAGGAAGCGTCCTATATTACAGGTGCCGAGCTCGTCATTGACGGTGGCTATTCGGCGCGATAAAGAAAAAAAGAAAACACCGCCCTGCTTGGAAGCGTGTCGGTGTTTTACTATGGAAATATAGCTTGTCCGTATTATTTAATTTGATTGAACCGTTTATAACCGACGAACTTCTCCTGCCAATAGGGATAATCGACAGAGGAAATTTCCACTTTCTTTGTTCCAGCGTGAATGAATTTCCCGTCGCCTAAATAGATTCCTGCATGGGAAATTCCTTCGCGGTAGGTGTTTTCAAAAAAGAGGAGATCTCCCGGAACCGGATCGGTGACTTCTGATGAGTGGTTAAACATGCCGATCGTGTCGAGCCGAGGCAGGGCAAGTCCGGCTTTATTGAAAACATAATATATGAATCCGCTGCAGTCGAAGCCCTCTTCTGTCACGCCCGCCCACACGTAAGGCGTGTCGAGCAGCGGCAAGGATACATCAACCGCAGTTGCTAAGATACCGTTGGATGGAGCAGTCGGTTTCGCCACAGGCGATTTTGGAACAGGTTTTGGCTCGTTTACTTTCGGGCTTGTTGCTTTGTCATTTGCTTTTGCCCATGAATTGATGGACGATGTGGCGGTCTTTTCTTTGCTCACGGCTTGTCCGACTGAAACGTTCTGTTGGACAGCCGGTTTAGCTGGCGTGGTCGACTTCTTTGCAGTTGTCAGTTTAGGTGAAATAATGAGCGTTTGATTGACCTTGATTGCGTCGGAGGTTAGGTTGTTCATACTCTTCAATTCATCTACGGTCAATTTATGCTGCGAAGCAATTTTCCAAAGCGTATCTCCCGATTTGACGGTATGGGTGTCCGTCGCCGCCTGCACGCTTCCCGTAGCGATTAAGGTCGCAAGCGTTGCAGACACCAACAACGAAAAAGCCTTCTTTTTCATCTCAATTCCCCTTTCAACGACAAACCCTTTTCTTCTATTTTAATAGTTTACAAGAAATACTACAATGTTACATCGGGTTACATTTGTGTTACAGTTTTATTAGAATAATAATTCCTCTCTTAAAAAAACTGTTGGGAAAGTCATACGCGACTTTCCGCAACAGCCTTTTGCATTTCATTCAACCATGGATATTCAGATCGTGTGGTTCTGTTTCGTCAATTTTGCAATCAGCACACCAACTAGCGCCCCGATGATGGCTGGCACAAGCCACCCGATTTGCTGCTCGTACAGCGGGAGATGTGCCAGGATGGAGTTGACCGGCTCGATATCAATTTCCGCTCCGCGAAGGCCGTCGAAGATGCTGACGACTGCAGTCGCGGATAATGCCAACGCATAGACGATCGGCTGTCGACCGAAGGATTTGTCGATAAACGACAACAGCATCAAAACGATCGCCAACGGGTAGATCATGAGCAAGAGGGGAATAGAAAATGAAATAAGCTGTGTCAATCCCACATTAGCGACCACTGTACTAAATCCTGCAAAGATCAGTACAAAGAACTTGTACGACGCGTTAGGATATAGTTCTTTAAAGAACTGGGCGCATGCCGAGACGAGACCGATGGATGTAGTCAGACACGCGAAAATAATCGTGACGGCCAGGATGATGGAGCCGTATTGCCCGTACAGCACATTGGAAGCCAACGCTAACACGGCACCTCCGTTACTTTGAATACCAACCGCATCCACGCTCGTGGCCCCGATATAGCCGAGGGAAATATAGACTAGCGCTAAACCGGTGGCTGCAATGAGACCCGCAATCACCATGGCTTTCATGACGGCGCGTTTTTCTGTCACCCCTTCCACTTTCAACGCATTAATCACGACAATTCCGAAAACTAAAGCTGCAATGACATCCATGGTCAAATAGCCTTCGACGAAACTGCGGAAAAAGGGTTGAGTCACAAAGTCGCCCTGTGGTTGTCCAATGTCTCCGATCGGTGCGAATAGGCTTTTCACAGCAAGTGCTCCGATTACGACAAAAAGGACGGGAGTCAACCATTTTCCGATACGATCGACAAGCTTCGCCGGGTTAAGGGCGAGCGCCACCGTGATCAAGAAAAAGACGACAGTAAATATTCCAAGTGTCCAATGCGAGGCAGAAGCAGCTTCCGACAAGAATGGGACAACCCCGATTTCAAACGAAACGGTGGCAGTCCGAGGGATGCCAAAAAAAGGGCCGATTGCCATATAGACAATTAAGGTAAAGATAATGCCGAACAAGGGGTGCACCCGGCCCGCTATGGTCCGTAAGCCGCCTCCCGCATTGGCAATGGCCAGTACGGCAAGAAGAGGGAGACCTACCCCTGTTATGAGAAACCCAATCATGGCAATGAACAATTCACTTCCTGCCATTTGACCGAGCAAAGGCGGAAAAATAATATTGCCGGCCCCGAGAAACAGCGCAAAGAGCATTAGGCCGATGACGAAATTTTTTTGTAGTGACAACGGATGGCAACTCCTTAATAGAAGAAAATTTCCTACTTAATTTACTATATCCATTATAAGACTTGAAGACATAACCGTCTATTATTACGGTAACAAAATAGGTCTATTGAAAGGTTATAAAACTACAAAATACCAGTACTCAATAGATATTTCGACATATTTATGATATTATTTTTTAAAAAATAATAATTCCCAATACTTTGTAATAAAAATACCGATGTTAGTTATCTATTAATTAAATTGATAGACTATGAGAGAAACGCTAAATTATGGTGGGAAATGGCCGATATAATAAAACTGGACGCGCTAAAAAGGAAAGGGAGGTGCTTATCTGTGGAACGGTCAATTGAAGCAATCAATACTATGCTGGAAGAAGTTTGGCATCAACAACAGTTGCTCTTTATTCATGCCAAACAGCTAAAACTCACCCAGGAATCGGTCAAGCAGACGCTTGAGGACATTTGTATGCGGATCTCTAAGGTGATGGCTTGTGAGCGTGTCGGAATATGGCTTTTCAATGAAAAGCGGACCATTCTGACTGCCCAGAACTTTTATGATGCCCGTCAAAATCATCAATCGTCGGGAAACTGTTTATTTCAACAAGATATCCCCACCTATTTCGAGGCGATTCAAAGTGCCCGGACGCTATCGGTGGAAGATGTAAGAACTGATAGGGCCACCCAAGAGTTGTACCGGAAAGGTTATTTTGATCAGACAGTCCGTTCCATGCTGGACGCTTCGATTATACTGAGCAGGGGGGTTGGCGGTGTCCTGTGTTGCGAAACGACCGAAAAACGGGAATGGTCGGCGTTTGACCAGGTGATCATTGCGGCTTTGGCGGATATGATCGCGTTCATTTTCGATCGCATTTATCGCATTGAAGTCGAGGAGCATATCCATACTTTGGCGTTTACTGACCCGTTGACCGGTTTGGATAATCAGCATTCCTTCCTAGATAAAGTGGATGGTATGTTGCCTGCGCTTTCGAAAGATGAGCGGGGAGTTTTTTTATACATGATTCTCGATCAATTTACGGAAATCCAAGGTGTACTCGGCCATGATGGTGGAGAGGAAGTCTTGAAGGAGACGGCCAAACGATTGCAGTATTTATTTCCTGCCCCTGCAGTGACTGCGCGTATCGGATTCGATCATTTCATCGTGTTTGTCCCACGCTACTTTGACAAGGCAGCTGCGGGTTTGCTGATGGACCGAATAGCCGACGAAATCCGGAGACCGATGCACATCGGAGGTCATGAGGTCTATTTGACTTTCAGCTACGGGGTGTCATTCTATCCGGACCACGTGCAAAATGCGAAAGACGGACTTCAGACTGCTCAAGTCGCATTGGAGGCAGGTAGGAAGAAAACGAAACGTAAAGCGGGTCGAGTGTACAAACCGGGGATGCACACAACCATGAAGGAAATGATGCTTTCCGAAATAAACCTCCGCAAAGGATTAGATCTTAACGAGTTCTGTCTCTTCTACCAACCTCAAGTCGATGGTCTGACGGGGGAGTTGAGAGGATTTGAAGCGCTTATCCGTTGGAAACATCCGGAACGGGGGTTGATCTACCCGGGAGACTTTATCGACCTTGCTGAGTCGACGGGCCTCATTTTGCCGATTGGCGAATGGGTCATTAAAGAAGCATTCACTCAACTGCGCAAGTGGGAGGACGAAGGGCGAGGTCATTTAAGAGTGTCCATCAATTTGTCTCCGCGTCATTTCCTGCACCAAAATCTTCCGGACTATCTGATCCGTTGTGCCAATGAAGCGGGAGTGGAGCCCAAACGGTTGAAGTTAGAGATTACGGAAAATGTAGCTTTGCAGGACCAAGAAGAGGTCAAACAGCGGATCGGGCAATTGGTCGATCTAGGATTCGATATCTCTATTGACGACTTTGGCACAGGGTATTCCGCCTTTATTTATTTGCAACACTTTTCAATCCAGGAAATTAAAATCGATCGTCAATTTATCATGGATTTGACAGAGGACCCGAAGAGCCTAGCTATTGTGCAAACGATTATCCGACTGGCCGAGATGCTGGGATTATCTGTTATCGCAGAAGGCGTGGAAACCGAGGAACAATGGAATCGGTTAAAACAATTGGGTTGCTGTGAAATTCAAGGATTCTATTTCAGCAAACCATTGCCTATCGAGGAAATCAATCAGCTTCTAGAAAAGGCAGATGGCAAACTTCCTATTAGAAGTAATTTAGGGCGATAAAATGGCACTACCACCATGATGAGGTAAATTCAGGGTACATGACGTATCAGATGCGATGCGATTTCTTGTAACCCTTTTTTTCTGTGTGTACAATTGGGGCAGCGCATGCAAATGAGGAGGAAATAAAATGGAACAAACTCAATTTATGCGAAACTTAATAATTGAAACTCCATCCGTGCCCGGAAATCTTGCAAAAGTGGCCACGGCGATCGGACAATGGCAGGGGGACATTGGTGATATTCAGACCATCAAAGTCGGTACTCTTTCCACGTTGCGGGATATTTCCATTCAGTGTAAGGATGAGGAGAATCTGAATCAGATTGTAGATGCAATCAATGCAATTGGCGGCGGCATTCATGTCCATGCCGTAACGGATGATGTGCTGCAGGCGCATGAAGGAGGCAAAATCCGGATGAAGGGCCGTTTTGAAATCCGGTCCCTCGGCGATTTGCGTAAAGTATACACACCTGGAGTGGCCAATGTATGCGAAGTGATAAAGAATGATCCGACACAAGCCTTTTATTTCACAGGAATTTCGAATTCCGTAGCCATTGTGACGGATGGTACGGCAATTTTGGGTCTCGGCAATATTGGCCCGGTCGCAGGGATGCCGGTCATGGAAGGAAAGGCCGTCTTGTTCGACCAGTTTGCGGGTATTAGTGGTATCCCGATTTTGCTCGATACAAGTGATCCGGACGAGGTGGTGGAAACGGTGAAACATATCCACCAAGGGTTCGGCGGTATTTTATTGGAAGATATTGGGTCGCCGCATTGCTTTGAAATTGAGGAGCGATTGAAAGCGGAGCTACCGATTCCCGTTATGCATGACGACCAACATGGCACTGCGGTCGTGACGCTCGCTTCCGTCCTGTCAGCATGTAAACAAACTGGCGTGGAGCTTAGCCATTCGGTTGTCGGACAAATCGGACTAGGGGCGGCAGGGCTTGCAATCAGCCGGATGCTCATGGAATACGGGGTTCAGGAAATGCGTGGAGTCGACCGTGATGAAGCGGCACGGGAGCGGTTGAGACAATTCGGCGGAACCGTGCTGGATTCGTTGGAGGAGCTCATGGAAACTTGTGATATTATTGTAGCCACGACAGGAGTTGCCGGGTTGATTAAACCTCAAATGGTACGTAAAGGGCAGATCATCTTGGCGCTGTCCAATCCGAATGCGGAAATCAAACCCGAAGTGGCACTGGATGCAGGCGCAGCTTTCGCGGCTGATGGTCGCCAAGTGAATAATGTCCTCGGCTTCCCGGGCATCTTCCGCGGCGCCCTGAACGCACGCGCGAAAGAGATTACCTATCCGATGCTCATCGCTGCAGCCTTGGCCATCGTTGAAACGACTAAGCCGGGAGACCTGGTTCCCCATCCGCTTGACCCGACCGTCCACCAAAACGTGGCTGATGCAGTGGAACGGGTGGCGAATCAAACTCAGTCGTTGTAATGAAGGGAAAGTCCTGCTTTGCAAGCAAATACGCGGTGAATGCAAGCAAGTATCGTATAAGTGCAAGAAACCTGGTGACGAGTGCAAGTACCAAGCGCATGAATGCAAGCAACGGACCTGATAGAAAGTAAAACCTCCCTCGGCCACTGGCACAGGGAGGTTTATTGGATTATCGTCCGATCGGCCAGTCAAATGGCAACGAGCCCGGAGGTGAATGTTTCAAAATGTCGAAGACCGGTATGGTGTATGCGAAGAGGATGAGCGCAATTGTAACACCGATCCAGAGATACCAGTTTTCGAGCACTTTCGGAGTCGGATCTGCATCTTCTTCCTCTTCCGCAATTGGGTATTCTTCCACTCCGCGGGGAGCCAAGAATGTAAGTTCAATGAAGATGTACACCATCAAAATGATACCGATGAACAAGATGGTTCCGCCGATGGCCTGGGACATCTGATAGCTGATCCATGTTTGCACCTGTTCGCCACCTGCATATTCAGAGAAGTTGGAGCGACGGGGTCCGCCAAGTAAGCCTTGAATGTGCATAGAAGTGGACATGATCGTCATTCCGATCGCCCAAATAATGGTCTGGATAATTCCTAATTTGTTGATCTTCGGAGTCAATCGTCTGCCTGTCAAATGTGGAATCAGCCAGTACGAGATACCGAAAAATGTCAGAATGACTGTGGTAGCGACTGTTAAATGGAAATGCCCCGTAATCCAGATCGTATTATGGACAAGAGAGTTCATCTGGTGGGAAGCATTAACGAGACCGCCAGCCCCGCCTGGAATGAAAGCGACCATTCCGATGAAAGGCGCTAGGAAACGGACATCTTTCCACGGGAGTTTCTTGAACCAGCCAAATAGGCTCTTATATCCTTTTTTGCGGCCGGTCGTTTCGAATGTTGCAAAAATCGAGAAAGCCGTCATCAAAGTCGGAATGACAACCATGAATGTCAACACAACTTGGATGAATTTCCATGTTGGGTCGATACCGGGCTCTGTAAGCTGATGGTGGAAACCGACCGGAATGGAGAACATCAATAATAAGATAAATGACAATCTGGCAAGAGAATCACTGAATAATTTCCCGCCAATAATTTTTGGAATGATTGCATACCATGCCATGTAAGCCGGAAGCAACCAGAAGTACACGAGCGGGTGGCCGAAATACCAGAACAGCGTACGGCTTAATAAGACATTGATCGTTTCCGCATAACCGAGCGACCAAGGGATGAATTGAATCAAGACGGATGATGCGACGCCAAGTGAAGCGATGAACCACATCAACATATTGATCGTCACCATGAAAGCAAGAAGCGGTGATTTCTGTCCTTTATGCGCCTGTTTCCAAACATATAACTGGCGGAAGTTGACGAAGGCGGCAATCCAGCTTCCGACGATGACTAGCGCAAGCCCGATGTAGAAGGCGGGATGGGCCCGTAGTGGAGCATAAAACGTATACAAGACAGATGCTTCGCCGACAAGAATCGTAATGGCTGCCATGATGGTCCCAACGAGCATTGTCCAGAATGAAATCCAAGCGATTTTCAATTGTTTATCTGTAATACCTACTGTTTTCCCCATCAAAGAAAATTGGAAGCCGATGATGAAGAATGTTGTCAAAACAAGACCTAAAATGACGCCGTGTACAGTCAAAATCGTATAATAATCGATATTAAAAGGCAGTTTATATTTACCCGACCGGACCAACGTCTGCAAGAGCCCCATCAGACCACCGATCAGAAGGGATACATACGTAACATACATGAAGGACATATATAATCTGGATTGTTTCTTAGATAGTGGCAATTGATTGGCTTCCATTATTCATACACCTCCACAGTACCGAACATCTGATGATGCCCGATGCCACAATATTCATTACATACAATTGTAAACTCACCGCTGTTTTTCATGACCGCTTCAAAACGGCTGATATGGCCCGGTTCGACCATCATATTGACATTCGTGCCTGCAACCTGGAATCCGTGAACGACGTCCCTAGTAGTGATTTGGAAGAGAACTGTCGCTCCTTTCGGCACCCGGATCGTTCTGACGGCTTTGTCTTCCGCATCTTTTCCCATATCATAGTTGAAAGCCGATGCGACGATATTTACTTTATACTTCCCATCCGCCACTTCCCGGAGCCCCAAGTTTTCAGGCTTGAACTCCTCATGGGCTTCGACGTTATTGGGATCGATGGTTTCAATATGGCTCTGTGGATGGGTTCCTTTCCAGAAAGCTGCAAACCCGATGATGATGAGGAATAAAGCAAGGGAGCCCATTCCGAATACAAGCCATATCTTTTCATATTTATGCAGATGCATAGCGTACCCTCCTGACATATATTATCGTGATAGAAATAGTGCGTAAGATCCGAACCAAGTAAGTAGGATGAAAACACCAAGCAACATGACTGCGATGAAAGTCCCTTTCAAGCTGATATCAGACGGACCCCGATCGGAATGTGGCGGTGTCGGTTTGCGTTTGCCCATTGTGTACCCTCCGTTTCATAATGTGTTCCGTGTCTTACTTTCATCATAATCCTATGGGGCCATATGGGAATTAGGGGATTCCCTAGGTTTGATTCAAACGGCAGGAACTTCACAATTCGTTCACTCGCTCTTCATAGATTTGACAAAATGATTTACTAGACTGAAAGGTTTAGAAGCAAGCAGGCGGGGAAAGAAGAGGATGTCGGTTTTTTTTTGGCAATGACATATGTCGGATTAAAGGCATACCGAGTGATTGTTTTGATGAAAAAATAATTTAAAAGTTGACCATACTGTTTATGGAAATTACAATAAGCAATGTGGTGAAATCCTAAGTGGAAGTAGGTTGGAAAGAATGGCTAACATGCAGCTGATCAAAGTGGAAAACCCTGAACAAGGCGCCGGGCGTGTGTTTGAAATCATCAGGGAAGAACTGGAGAACGGCCGACTGAACGTGCTTGGGCTCGCAACGGGAAGTACCATGATACCGGTCTACAAAAAGTGGACGGATTCCGATTTGGACTTCAGCAACGTCACCTCATTCAATCTGGATGAGTATGTCGGGATTGGATCCGATAGCCCGAATAGCTATGCGTATTTTATGAAAGATCATTTATTTAATAGAAAGAAATTCAAAGAGACGAATATTCCGGACGGGATGGCGAAGGATTTGGAAGCAGAGTGCAAGGCGTACGAAGAGCTTCTCGTGAACAATCCGCTCGATATTCAGCTGCTGGGTGTCGGAGAAAACGGCCATATCGCGTTCAATGAACCAGGGACGCCTTTCGAATCGGTTACTCATGTAGCGAAACTGACGGAATCGACATTGGGCGTCAACAGCCAATACTTCGAAAACGACGAGAAGATTCCAGAAACAGCGTTGACGATGGGGATCACTTCCATCATGCGTGCGAAAAAGCTTATTTTGCTGGCATTTGGCGAGAAAAAACGCGATGCCCTCTCCAAATTGTTGGAAGGCGAAGTCACACTCGACTGGCCGATCACGAATTTGTTGAAACACGATGATTTCATTGTTATTACGGACCTTGAATTATAAGCAAATGAAAAGACTGCTTCCCGTCGGAGGCAGTCTTTTCATTTGGCTCAAGTTCTGTATATGCGGTTCGACACTTCGGGTAGTCCAGCCGATTTATAAATTAATCCAGTTCCGTGTCTGGGTGGTTTGAGGAAGATCCGTCTGGTTCGTGTGGATCCTTATTTCGTTCTTTCTCAATTATGCTCAATCTTGCCTGGTTGGACGGGGAGACAGCATCTTCTTTGACATAGGGCTCATATTCTCCGGCGGCCGGTGGGAGATGGTCATCCCGTTTCAAACTTCTATTCCGGGGAGGGGATTTAGTATCGGGCTGCATCATGGCTGCTGCTTTTGGAGGGGTGCCTTTTGACTGTTCCGAGACTTCGGGCAACGGTTTTTTTGACTCTTTTGAAAAATCTTCTTCATTTTTCACGTACGTAACCTCCAATCCATTTTTAGCATTCTTCATTATTTCCCTAGAATCGACGGGGATAAACCTCAAATTCTATTACAATATTTCATAAAAGTAAGACAATCGAGTTATTCGTAACGGCTTTGTTACATAAATGTAATATTAGGGACTTCTGAATCATGGTAAGGTTATTGCAGATAGTTTTTTACATATAAATTAAGCCAATGGGGGAACACATGAAACTTAAATTTACAATGCAAAAAACGATTACGGTCTTTGCAATGTCATTTTTATTACTCGTCGCACCGTTCGCTGGACAAGCTGAAGCATCGTCTTCCAAATCGGAAGCGATTTCAAAAACGGCAACTAGCCTGACAGGCATCAAATACGTATATGGCGGTACTACAACGAGCGGATTCGACTGCTCCGGTTATGTATCCTACGTCTTTAAACAGCATGATATCAATCTGGCGCGCACGTCGTCCGGCATGTACGCATCCGGAACAGCCGTGAAAAAAGACGATCTCGAAGCCGGAGATTTAGTATTCTTTAATACATCGGGCAAAGGAGTTTCTCACGTAGGAATTTACATAGGGGAAGGCAATTTTGCACATGCATCCACGTCACGAGGTACTCGTGTCGATAAGTTAGACGATCCATACTACTGGGGCAAGCGCTACGTAGGCGCGAAACGCATCTCAGGCGTCAGCTCCGTCGCTTCTGCTAAAAAATAATAAATACATAAAGCACAGAATGTCATAGGCAGTTGACATTCTGTGCTTTTTTTCGTTGAAATAGGGGGAGTAAAATCCTGGTTTGCAATGAAAAGGGGAAGGAGTGCAAGCGATCGAGCGGTGAATGCAAGCAATGGAGCTAGATAGGCAAGCAAGCGGGGAACGAGTGCAAGCAAACTAGTGGTTGGTGCAAGAAAGAGAGAGGCTGCTAATATGAATCCGAAGATGTGCGAGTTTCAGCAGTGGAGTCGCCCGGTGCCTACAACCACACAAAAAAGAGGCTGCCTCGGCAGCCTCTTTCCATTCAGTCCATTATTGTGGAACGCGGACGGTCCAACGGGAGAAATCGGGTTCTTCTTTTTGAACCATTTCTTTCGGATAGATGAAGGTCCACGGTTTCGATGTATTTGCTTTAACGGACAGTGGCGCCAGTTCAAATGAACCGCGTGCAACTAGATCGCCGGTAGCGTCGACGAGTTCGAGCGGCAGCTTTTCGATGTTGATCTGCTTGGAGTGGCCGTTACGGATGAAGACAGAGGCCGCAATACTACCGTCGTCCTGAGTTTTCACTTGGAATCCGCTGATGTTCACTTCACGCGGTTTCAATTTTGGCAAGCCTTCAACAACTTTGGCGAGCGCTTCTTTTTGCTCGGCTGTCAATCCTTCTTCCCACGTCGGTTCAAGTTCCAGTTTGTGTGGAACCATCGACTGGACGTTGAAGGCGAGCTTCCAGTTTTCCGCTGGAGGTTCTTCAGTGAAGATATTTTCTTTCGTAAAGACGAATACCCATGGACGTGCGCTCCGTGGCGGGATATCGCCAAGCTCTTTCAAATCGAACTCATCGGAAGCGACGGTTTTTCCTTCTTCATCGAGCAAGAGCAATTCGACCGAGCCGACCGAAATCTGTTGATCGAGCGAAGAACGGAAGAAGGCTTTGACGAGCCAGCTGCCGTTCGCCGGTTCGACATCAATGTCGATTCCCGACAGCGAAATCTGGTTCGGTTTAAGTGGTTCGAGTTCATTGGACAAGAAGCGGAATACGTACTCCTGCTCTTGTGGGATGGTCCATGACGGATGAAGGGAAAGCGGTGTTTCCACTTCGTCGGTACTCGTGGAAGACTGGACTCCCTCTACAATTTCTTCGGAACCGACCGTACTGTCGGTTCCTGTTTTTTCCACATTCTTAAAAAAGGAAAATAGTTTCATTGTTGTTGTGCCTCCAATTGTTCATTAATTTGTTTCATGAACCCAATCACCTCGGAAGCAATGTTCCGACGCAGTTTTTGGTAATGTGTGGCGAAAAGTTGAAGTCCTTCCCGCTGATAAATACGCATCGGATCTTCTTGGCCATACGAGCGGAGGCCGATCCCTTCCTTCAGGCGGGTCATCACTTCCAGATGCTTCACCCAAGTCGTGTCGATATGGGACAGCATCACTTGTGGAATGAACTGCAAAATCTGTTCGTTCTCGGCAAAAGAGTCGATGAAGTCTAGTAAATTGGCTAGCGGTTCTTCGTATAGTTTCATGATATCTGCCACTCGCTCCACTGTAGGTGGAATGGACACCTGTTCCAATAACAGGGCGTTCATCGTCTGTTCGATTCGTTGGAGATCCCAATTATCCGGCGATTCATTTTCCGGACAGCTATCGTACACAACGAATTCTACAGTTTCATCCAGCATCGTTTTCAATTGGCCTAAGATGTCTTCCCGCTCCAACACTTTGTCACGTAACGTATAGATGACTTCCCGTTGATCATTGATGACATCATCCAGCTTCAAATTGTATTCCCTCATGGAGAAATGGGCACCTTCGACAATACGCTGTGTCCGCTCCGTCAATTCGTGGACATCCGGATTTAGAACAAGACCGCTTTCGTCCGTATTCACTTTCTTCACGAACTTCTCCAAATCATCTTTGGCAAACCGTTTGAACATATCGTCTTCGAGTGAAAGGAAAAACTGGCTTTCCCCATGGTCACCCTGTCTTCCAGAACGTCCGCGCAACTGGTTGTCGATCCGACGGCTTTCGTGCTTTTCCGTTCCAAGAACAAAGAGGCCGCCGACTTCTTCCACCCCTTCACCAAGCACGATATCCGTTCCGCGTCCCGCCATATTCGTCGCGACAGTGATATGGCCGAGTTGTCCGGCTTGGGAAATCAAATCGACTTCCTGCTCTACACTTTTTGCATTCAGAAGATGGTAGGATAAATTATATTCATCCAAATATTCCACAACTTTTTCCGATTGAAGGATGGAGGTTGTCCCAACAAGGACCGGTTGCCCTTTTTTATGGCGCTCCGCCACTTCTTTCGCAACAGCTTTATATTTTTGGTCAATCGTTTCATAGACTCTGTCGGGGGAATCGATCCGTTGGCGTGGACGGTTTGTCGGGATCTGGATAACCTCCATCCCGTACACTTCACGGAATTCCTTCTCTTGCGTTTTTGCCGTTCCGGTCATCCCGCTCAGCTGCGGATACATGCGGAAATAGTTCTGGATGGTGACTTGGGCTTGCGCTTTGTTTTCCTCCGTGATCGGCAAACCTTCCTTCGCCTCGATCGCCTGATGCAAGCCATCCGAAAGAGTCCGGCCTTCCATAATGCGTCCCGTGAACATATCGACCAGTTCAATTTTGTCGTCTTTGACGATATAGTCGACATCCCGTTTGAAGATGACATGGGCGCGGACTGCTTGAATCATATAATGATAGAGAGTTTGGTGTTCCAAGTCATAAAGATTATCGACACCGAACGCTTTCTCCACTTTCTCAATTCCCGTATCCGTCAAAGATGTCGCTTTTGTTTCATCTTCAAAATCGAAGTCGACACCTTTCTTGAACCGTTTTGCGAGTCGTGCCGCAATGTTATGGAGATCCGCATCAGCCTGCATCTTGCCGGCCACGATCAATGGTGTTTTGGCCTCGTCGACAAGAACGCTATCCACTTCGTCGATAATGGCAAAATGGTACGGGCGCTGCACTTTCTGCGAAGGATGCTGCGTCATATTGTCCCGTAGGTAATCAAAGCCGAATTCCGTACCGACGCCATATGTAATGTCGGCATTATACGCTTCCTGCTTCGCCGGACCTTGCATCATCGGTACGTTGAGGCCGACTGTCAATCCGAGAAAACGGTGGATCTGCCCGATTTGCTCATAGTCGCGCTTCGCCAAATAATCATTAACCGTAATGACGTGGATCCCTTTGCCTTCGAGAGCCCGCACATAGGAAGGCAAGGAAGCGACCAGTGTTTTCCCTTCCCCTGTCGGCATTTCGGCAATATTCCCCTCAGTCAGCACCATGCCGCCGATTAACTGGACATCGAAGTGACGCATGCCAAGGACCCGCTTTGACGCTTCCCGCACAACCGCAAAGGCGTCGGGTGTAATATCGCGGATGGTAGCCCCATCTAGCAACTTTTCTCTGAATCTATCCGTCATATTACGTAGGTCGTCATCTGACATAACTTCGTATGTGGATTCTAATTTATTTATTTGGGTGACAAGTTTACGGTATTTCCGCAATTGTCTTTCGCTCGTCTGATTTGAACGTTTGAATAGTGATAACATGAATGAACGCTCCTTTTTTCTCGCCCTTCTTAAAGGACACGTTCCTATTTTATCAAACAGAACGTCAAAAAACTACTCTAATAGGATATCTGCATATATAAGGAAGGTGAAAAAATCGGTTAGCTTGCGAAAGAAAGGGGAAGATAGGAATGAAAGAAACCAACCAAGGTGAAAAGTAATCTAGCAGAGAGTGCTTTCTTCAACCAACCATGCTATAATACTGTTGATTTGATAAATTATCGATTATTCAGGGAGGAAGGACATGTTATTTGTTGCATTGGCCGCCACGTTTGTAGCGTCCATTATACTTACTCCACTCGTCATTAAACTTGCATTTAAAATCGGAGCGGTGGACCGGCCGAATTATCGAAAAGTGCATGCTTCCATCATGCCGCGTATCGGTGGTTTAGCGATATTTGGCGCATTTATGATTGGTTATTTTATTTTACGCCCGGAAGATGAGCATGCGATTGGCATTCTTATCGGTGCATTGATTATTATTATTACGGGCTTTTTGGATGATATGTTGGAAATCACCGCAAAAGCTAAAGTGGTTGGCCAACTGGCCGCTGCTATCGTAGTTGTAACGTGGGGCGGATTGCAAATTGAATTTATTAATTTGCCGTTCATTGGCCAGTTGGACTTTGGGTACTTAAGTATACCAATTACAATCATTTGGATTATTGGTATCACCAATGCTATAAACTTGATCGATGGGTTGGATGGATTGGCTGCCGGTGTTTCCACGATTGCGCTTATTTCCATCACGGTGATGGCAGTACTCATGGCCGATGTTTTCGTTATCGCCACGGCTTCCATCCTAGCAGCAAGTTCGCTTGGATTCTTATTCTATAACTTCCATCCGGCAAAGATTTTCATGGGAGATACAGGATCCTTGTTTTTGGGCTATATGATTTCGGTACTAGCTCTTCTCGGGTTCAAAAACATCGCGGTTGTATCGCTCGTCATTCCGATCATCATGCTCGGCGTTCCGATTTCGGACACTTTCTTCGCGATTGTCCGCCGGATTCGTATGAAACAGCCTATTTCGGCCCCGGATAAATCACATTTACATCATTGTCTGTTGCGCATTGGATTCTCCCACCGCCAGACCGTATTGATTATTTATGGACTAGCCATCCTTTTCGGAGTGGCCGCCGTTCTGTTCTCACAAGCGACAGTATGGGGAGCGATTCTACTCATCCTCGTCATGCTGATCATCATCGAATTGTTTGTCGAGATTATCGGTTTGGCCGGTACCAATTACCGACCGTTGTTGAATCTTGTTCGCATGATTGGAAAATAAAAAATCCGGTTTCGCCATTGAGCGGGACCGGATTTTTTTGTGGGTGTCTTGAAATGATCGTTCATAAAATATAAAAAAACCGGAGTGCCTATGAAGGCCTCCGGTTTTTCAATATTCATTTTCACGTGCCCAATCAGCGGATTCTGTAACGGAGGTGCTATTATCCGTCAGATGGGAGGATTCCGGCTCCAATTCTAAATGCGATTTCAACTGGAATTTCACGTCTTCCAAGCTTTTTTCATCGAATTTAAAATAATAGCCGTAAGGTGTCCAATCGTCGTATCCTTCGATATTGACATTTTCGACGTCAGGAATGCCGCCTTTCGCATATTCCAAGAACGACATCATTTCTTTCAAGGTCATGTCCGTCTTCATATTGTCGCCGAGCGCATCGATAACATCGCCATATTTGGTAATGGATTTGACGGAAGTGGCTTCTTTAATCATCGCTTGGATGATCATTTGCTGGCGCTGCCCCCTCAGCAAGTCGCTATCTTGTTTTCGTGTCCTGGCGAGAGCGAGGGCATGGCGGCCGTCCAGGCGATGGACCCCTTTGACCAGTTGGATGGCGTTTTTATCGTTTTCATCTTTCTCCAATCGGTTGTAAGGGACTTCGACTTCAATTCCACCAAGGGCATCCACGACTTCGATGAACGCGTTGAAATTCATCTTCACATAGTAATCGATCGGGATATCCAGCATTTCCTCGACGGTGTCAATCGCAGCTTTCGTACCGCCGTAAGCATGAGCATGCGTAATTTTATCCTGCTTCTTGATCTCTGGAATATAGACATAGGAATCGCGCGGGATGCTCAGTAACTTCACGGACTTTTCCGTAGGATTGAGCGTCGCAACGAGCAGTGCATCGGATCGACTGTTGTCGCCTTGTGCCCGTTCCTCACTGTCATCCACTCCGATCAATAAGATCGATACATTATCATGCGCAGGTTCGACTGCCACTTCTCGAGCCTCCGGTTTCGGCCGATCAGGAATCGCTTCGTATGCACGATCTGCCGCATCCACCGCCTTTTTCTGCAAGGAAGCAGCGTACGCCGCCACAACAAAAAAGGTTGACAGTGTGACAAAAAAACCGACCTTTAGATATAATCGCTTTTTGGACAATTTCTTCTGTCGTTTTTTGTAATCTCTTCTTTTCATTTGTCGTTCCTCCGGGTTGGACTCCGTAGGGTATTGCGCCTCAAAGCCCATCATGTAAGGGATAAACATCCAACATGCCCCAAATGCAGACATATCGACGTTTCGCTTGCTTAGTAAACTACAATCCTTCCCATTATACTATTTTCCACGCCACTCGTATACCCTTTCAGCTATCTGTTTCCAGAAATTCGCTAGAAACCGACAAAATGGAAGCTTGTCCATTCGTCATCTCTGTCATCCAAGAAGTAAACTCCTCCACTTCGGCTACCGGAACATAGAGAAAGAGGTCCACACCATCTGTATAAGAAATTTCCTTTAATGGATAGGGAGATTGGCGAACTTCATTTTCAACCTTTCCGAGCCATGTATAGTCGATTGTCACTTTCATTAGTTCATGCAGTTTGCGATGGACGACGCCGGCAGCGGCAATCCCTTCGGACGTGGCCCGCCCATAAGCACGTATCAGTCCGCCGCCCCCTAATTTAATACCACCGAAATAACGAGTCACAACGACAACAATATCTTTCAGCCCTTGCTTTTTCAGTACTTCGAGCATGGGGACTCCAGCCGTTCCGGAAGGTTCCCCATCGTCATTTGCTTTTTGGATCTGGTCATGTTCACCGATCAAATAGGCCGAGCAATTATGTGTTGCGGTATGATGCTGTTTTTTTATTTCTTGAATAAATTCAAGAGCTTCTTCTTCTGTTTCAGCCCGTTTGATATACGTAAGGAATCTGGATTTTTGAATAATCAACTCATTCTCTCCATACCCTTTTATTGTAAAATAATCTCCGCGCATAAATGATACCTCCAAAATTTCTTACATTTCGACTAACCGGTCTCTGATGAAAGCAAGGGGAGATCCCCTTACTACTTTCTACCTCCGATTTGTATATATGGTAAAATCCCTTTAGAATCCTTTTATGGGTATTGTAGCGGTTTCCTTTGGAAAAAGCGAACTCAACTGGGACCATATGTTCGCCAGGCGGGGGGGAAGAGAAATGCCAATTGTAACGGAAAAGTCATTTACATAGCGCTTGCAAGCATGGATTACCCCGATCCGGTAAATCTGTAATACAATTTTAACATGCAATAGGGACTATAATGATATAATGAGTGATGTGTGTCAGGAAAAATCATTCTTGCGTTACTGCTCATCTTATGCAATGTTTCGGCCAGAAGCGGAGGAAGCCAATTGAAAGAAACTACATTTGATATCCAAACGTTGGATACCATTTTTAATAATATGGTTCGAACAATGGATCAATCCAAAAATGATATCTTTATTATAAGTGAACAGAGCCGGCAAAGTTATGAAGAGATGCAAAGTGAGCTGAAAATGGTAAAAGAAGATATTTCCCGGGTAATAACCGAAGGTGACTACTTGGAAGATATGACACGCCACTCCAGAAGACGACTTGCCGATGTATCGAAAAGCTTTATGAATTATTCTGAAGAAGAAGTAAAGCAAGCATACGAAGTTGCCAATGATCTACTCGTCCGTCTATCGATCAACAAGATGGAGGAAAAACAACTACGTCATCGTCGCGACGAATTAGAACGTCGGTTGTCCGGATTGTTGGAGACGATCGAGCGGGCAGATCATCTTGTCAGTCAAGTGACAACAGTCGTCAATTATTTGACGACCGATCTGAAAAATGTGGGAGAAGCCCTCGAATCTGCGCGCCATAAATCGGAATTTGGCATTCGTATCATCCAGGCGCAAGAGGAGGAGCGGAAAAGGTTGTCCCGGGACATCCACGACGGGCCTGCCCAAATGCTGGCAAATGTACTGATCCGATCCGGGTTGATTGAGAAGACGTACACGGAGAAGGGACCTGGGAAGGCATTGGCTGAACTCGCTGATTTGAAAGAAATGGTGAGGAGCGCGCTGTATGAAGTCCGGCGCATCATTTATGATCTTCGACCGATGGCATTGGATGATTTAGGGCTGATTCCGACGTTGAAGAAATATTTGACCACGGTGGAAGAGTATCAAAACGGTGTGACAATCCATTTTCAAAGTACGGGGCAGGAACGTCGTTTCAACTCGAACTTTGAGGTTTCCGTTTTCCGGCTTGTCCAAGAGTCTGTATCAAATGCATTAAAGCATGCAAATTGTTCTGACATTTGGGTGAAAGCGGAGTGGATTCACGATATAATGAATATCATCATCAAAGATAATGGAAAAGGCTTCGACCAGAAAGAAGTGAAAGATAAGTCGTTTGGTTTGATCGGAATGAGGGAACGGATCGATTTGCTTAAAGGGGAAATGAATGTCATTTCCAGTCCCGGCAGTGGGACGACTATCCTTTTCCGTATTCCGCTTCGAATGGACATGATTGACTACTAGGCATTGGAGGAAAGAATTATGACAAAGATATTAATTGTAGACGACCATCAGCTATTCCGCGAAGGGGTGAAACGCATCCTGGACTTCGAAGATTCATTCAACGTTGTTGCCGAAGGGGACGACGGGAGTGAAGTGGTAGAACTCTATCGACAATATCTTCCTGATGTCGTATTGATGGATATCAATATGCCGCGTATGAATGGGGTGGACGCGACTGAAAATTTGATGAAGGAATTTCCTGACGCGAAAGTGATCATGCTCTCTATCCATGACGATGAATCCTATGTGTCCCATGCACTGAAAACTGGGGCGCTTGGCTATATGTTGAAAGAAATGGATGCTGACGCAATCGTCCAAGCGATCAAAGTCGTGGCAGCGGGCGGTTCGTATCTTCATCCGAAAGTGACGCATAATCTTGTGACGGAATTCCGGAGATTGAGCGAGCGTGAACATAAAGGATCATTCCAACAAAACGATATCCGCCGTCCATTCCATTTGCTAACGAAACGGGAATGTGAAGTGCTTCAATTATTAACGGACGGGCAAAGCAACCGGACGATCGGTGAAACGCTCTTTATTTCGGAAAAGACGGTCAAGAACCATGTATCCAGCATCTTGCAGAAGATGGCTGTAAATGACCGGACACAAGCGGTCGTCACTGCTATTAAAAATGGTTGGGTCGAAGTGAAATAATCAATAATAGAAGGGGGCCTTCCGCTGCGGGACAGGCCCCTTTATCGTAATTACGGCAGATCATTACGACGCGATACAATTTTTGTGTGTAGGAGGAACAAGAATGAAACGAAATATAGGTTTACTGATGTTGGCACTGCTTCTACTTTTGGGAGCCTGTGGCAAAAAGGAGGAACCGTTGGAAGGAAGAGGTTCGGTCGATGATGGCGAACAGCCAAATTCGTATGGAACGATCGATCATGGCGTGGATGACCAAAAAGTCGGTTTCAGTTTGTCCGGCGATACGATCGAGGAAGCGACAGGCATCCCGGAAGAAGAGAAAAAGAAGATTCTGGAAACGTTTGACGTATATATTGATACATTGAATAACCGGGATATTGACGGCTACCTCGCTACGTTATCAGAAGAGAAGTATGACCTAGCCGAGGAACGCAAAGTGACCGAGACGCTTTTCGAAGAATATGATTTGACCCGTGAGGCATCGGACGTCACAATTGTAAAGTATAGCGACAGTGAAGCCCAAGTGTTTTCGAAAATCCGGACATTCTATAAACAACAGTCGACCGGTCTCGAAACGAACCCGACCGGACGCCAAGTGACCGTCTTCAAAAAAGAAGGCGACGCCTGGAAAGTCGCCGGTGTGCATTATGTCGGCGATGAAGGAAAGGAATAAATGCAAGCAAAACTTCCAGCCCCTGTGGTTGGAAGTTTTTTTGGGGGTGGCTTATAAGTTTGGTTTCGCCCGTCCACCTTCTCATTCCCTTTTACATAAAACAGTTGCGATTCCACAAACTAACTCCATTACCTGTGCTAATTTTGAAAATACTTCCTGCTGAATTTGGTTGATTTCCAGGAAGTTAGGGCATATAATAAACGAGAACATACGTTTGATTCGGAGAGAAGGAGGGAGGGGAATGCCTTTAATTCCCGCGGAGGCATTGCCGTATTTTGAGAATATGATCTATTTACCAATGGTGTTGATCATTTTGGAGCGTGACCGGCAGGCATTTGAAAAAGGGCCCTTCAAATTGAAAGGCCCGTATGTGAAACGGGTGGATGAAGCGATGAAGCTAGTCCGCGCCGATCTGAAGGAGACTACGGCATACTTGCGTCGTCACGGCATGAAAGTCATCCGGAACAAGATGGATGATACGTTCACGGAATATGTATTTATCCATGGCGGTTACGAAGATAGTCGACGTTATTTGAACGTTCGACTGCGCAATCGGACGGAAGAGCTTCTTGATAGCTTTCTCACCAGAGTGGGAGTCTAACTAGTCATCGGAAAGATAGGACAGCGATGACCGGCTCAATTGCTTTTGTCTTTTCAGGAAATCCTTTTCAAGGAAACCGGCGAATGTGTATTGCCGGTAAAGTGTGGAAGCGGAAATATCCACTTTGACAGACTTTCCATTTTCCAAATGTACTTTGGTACCCGATTCATCGGATTCGAAATAATCAATGGCGTGGTATGAAATCCAAACATTCTGGTCAGCTTGGGGAGATAAAGTCGGCAGGAAGATATAAGGCCTGCCGTAATCATGGGCGATGATAATCGGGGTCTTATGGTGTTTGCCCAGCTTTAGCTTTGCTGTATTTGTTGAACCTTGTAGAGAGCCGCCATAATAGTCGCATGATTTCCTTACAACGTGAATTGGTTTCCGTGGGATGATGGTTTCCCGATGCCTTTCAATAATGCGTGTCGTCACTTTCTTTCCGTCATTGATAGGTTGTAACATAAAGGTATCAAAAGATACAACATAATTCGCACTCGATTTCTCAAACATCAACTAGCCAACACTCCCTTCATGATTACACTCCATTATAAATCAGAAAATTATAAAATCAATAACCTCGTGAATATTAAGTTCTAGTTATTTTTATAGTCAATATGTCTTATTGTTGAATGAAAAACCTTCCGCCCATTTGGAAATGAGGGAAGGAGATCCTTAATTCTGGTATTCAATTGCTGCTGCACCGAGTGTTTTTGCAGCCAATAGCATGGCTCTTTCATCGATGTCGAATCTAGGATGATGATGTGGATAAACGTCTTTTGGTTGGGCACCGGTGAAGAAAAAGGTGCCGGGTACTTTTTCCAGGTAGTAAGCAAAATCCTCTCCTCCCATAAGAGGATTAATGTTTACGACATGCTCTACGCCCGGTATGGTTTCCGCGACTGTCTTCAAAAATTCCGTCTCTGTCTTATGGTTGATGACCGTTGGATAACCCCGGAAATAGTCGCAGGTGATCGTGCAATCATTGAGCAACGCTGTCCCTTCGACAATTCTCTGGATCTCGAGCTCTACCCGATCCTGAATCGCGGGATTGAATGTGCGGACTGTCCCACGGATCAAAGCGGAGTCGGCAATGACATTGAAGGCATTTTCAGCGACGAAGGAACCGACGGACACCACAGCGGATTCAATCGGATCCACACGGCGTGATACGATTTGCTGCAAATTCATAACGAGCTGGGAGCCGATGACAATCGCATCTTTCGTCTGGTGGGGCGCCGCTCCATGACCGCCTGCGCCTTGAACCGTTATTTCAAAGCGGTCCGCAGCAGCCATAGCCGGTCCTATGATGTATTCAACCGTACCTAGGGGAGTCAATGACCAGAGGTGTGTGCCAAATATGGCATCGACTCCATTAAGGCAGCCCGCTTCAATCATCGATTTAGCGCCTCCAGGAGCGTATTCCTCCGCGTGTTGGTGAATGAAGACATATTCTCCGGCTAACTCTTCACGCATTTCATGGATTGCTTTTGCCAGCTGCAACAAAGTGGCTGTATGACCGTCATGGCCGCAAGCATGCATGACCCCGGGAACAGTCGATTTGTATGGTACATCTTTTTCATCTTGAATCGGCAATGCATCAAAATCAGCGCGCAATGCGACCGTTTTTCCCGGTTTTCCGCCTTTCACGCGCGCCACGACACCATTGCCTCCGACACCCGCCTGCACCTCTACTCCCAGATCGATGTAAAAATCATGGATCAACCGGGCCGTGTTCTCTTCCTTGAACGATAATTCTGGATGCATGTGGAGATGGCGACGGATTGCAACCATGTTGTCATACGCCAAATCTAGCTTTTCAAACAGTTGTGCTTTCACTCCATGACCCCCCTCAATTTAAATCATACCTATGCTCTAAGTATAGCAACCCGCCCTAGGTTCGGCAATGAAGGGAGGAAAGCCCAAGCTACGCGGATTGTACGTAGATTTATCCTAACAATCTACAGCAAAAAAAGCATGACCAGCAAAGGGTCACGCTTCTTCATCATTCGTTATCGCTTGATAGGTGGCAGTGTACGGCGCGCTCGTAAAAATATGCGGCCGGTCCGTTCCGATGCGAGCACGGTCGATATTATGCACACGCTCGTAGGCTTTGGAATCCTTCCATAGGTTATAAAATCTCGCTTCCGACCATTCGGTCAAAATAACATACGTATCCGAATCGAGCGGGCGAAGTAAGCGAAATGCGATAAAACCGGGTTCCTCGTCCATCGCATTTATTTGCGTTTTAAAGTGATGCTCAAAGACTGGACGGCCTTCATCCATCACATTAATATTATTGAGGGCAAAATAGCCATCCTCTTTCAATTCGCCAGAAGCACCGAGCACTTCAAACCGCCGGGGTGTCTGGAATACTGTTTTCCCTTCGGTTTCATGTAGTAAAATAGAATTCCCTTGTCCGTGCATGACGAACATCCTTTCATTCGCATGCTTTTCACGGAGTTTTTCCATGAATTCGGGTGTGCCGGACGTAATGTAAATGTTCAATCCCCATCCCTCCTCCTATTTATATGCTTATATTTTCCCTGAAACGGGCAAATAAAACAAACATTGACGAATCCATGACATACAAAGTGGAAAAGGGCGCACAATTTTATGACAATCGGGGCTACATACTATACATTGTCAAGGGGAACGTCTATATTGAAAACGGATATGTAGTAACGGGTAGTGATAAAACAATGAAAGTAGGAATCCATCAAATGACTTCATTCAACGATACACTTTTACGTGCCGCCCGTGGCGAGAAAATTAATCATACTCCTGTATGGTATATGCGGCAAGCAGGCCGTTCACAACCGGAATATCGAAAAATCAAAGAAAAATACTCTCTTGAAGAGATTACCCATCAACCGGAGCTATGCGCCTATGTGACGAAACTCCCGGTGGACCAATATGGCGTGGATGCGGCCATCCTTTATAAAGATATTGTCACTCCACTTCCAGGCATCGGTATCGATGTCAAAATCAAAGCCGGTGTCGGCCCGGTCATCAGCAATCCGATCCGTACCGTCCAAGACGTTCATAATCTTGGCGAACTATCCCCGGAAGAGGATGTTCCGTACGTCTTCGAAACAATCAAAATGTTGACGCAGGAGCAGTTGAACGTTCCTCTCATCGGATTTGCGGGTGCACCGTTCACTTTGGCGAGCTATATGATCGAAGGGGGACCTTCGAAAGGGTATCATTTAACAAAAGCCTTCATGGTCTCCGAACCGGAAGCGTGGTTTGCGCTGATGGACAAACTTGGGGATATGACGATCACATACATTCAAGCCCAAGTGGCTGCAGGGGCCAAAGCGGTCCAAATCTTCGACTCGTGGGTCGGTGCGTTGAATGTGGCGGACTACCGGACTTTCATCAAACCGGTCATGACACGGATTTTCACGGAAATTCGCAAATTGAATATCCCGATTATCACGTTTGGCGTCGGTGCCAGCCATTTAGCAAACGAGTGGCATGAACTGCCGGTCGACGTCGTTGGTCTGGACTGGAGACTATCCATCAAGGAAGCGGGCGAGCGCGGATTGACAAAACCGGTCCAAGGAAATCTTGATCCGGCACTTCTATTGGCGGATTGGAATATCATCGAAGAACGTGCCAAGGTAATTATCGAGCAAGGCGTGGAACATGGCAGCCATATTTTCAATCTTGGACATGGCGTATTCCCGGAAGTCCAGCCGGCTACGTTGAAAAGGTTGACGGAATTCATTCACGAGTACAGTGCGAAATTGAGAGGCTAACAGAACTAGCGATGAGGTGAAACGAAGATGACGAAAAAGACGATGGGGCTTTTGGTTATGGCCTATGGTACGCCCTATAAAGAAGAGGATATCGAACCGTATTACACGCATATTCGACGGGGCCGTCCACCAGCACCTGAACAACTGGAGGATCTAAGGAATCGTTATGCGGCAATCGGCGGGATTTCACCGCTTGCCAAAATCACCGAAAACCAGGCAACGGCATTGGCAAATCGGTTGAATGAAGTGCAGGACGACATTGAATTTAAAGTGTACGTCGGATTGAAGCATATTACACCGTTCATTGAAGAAGCGGTTGAGAAAATGAAAGAAGACGGGATCCAAGAGGCGGTTTCCATCGTCTTGGCCCCGCATTTCTCCACTTTTTCAGTGAAGTCGTACAACGGACGGGCACAAGAAGAAGCTGAGAAATATGGAATTCGAATCACTTCCGTCGAGAGTTGGTACAAGCAGCCTAAGTTCATCCAATATTGGGGCGACCAAGTGCGCAACACATATGAAACTATGAGCGATGCAGAACGGAAGTCCGCCTGCCTGATCGTTTCGGCGCATTCCTTGCCGGAGAAAATCCTGGCAGCGGGTGATCCGTATGCCGATCAACTGAAGGAGACGGCCGATTTGATTGCCGCGGCAGCGGGCATTGAGAACTATGAAGTCGGCTGGCAAAGTGAAGGCCAGACACCTGAGCCATGGCTTGGTCCGGATGTCCAAGACTTGACACGGGAGCTTCATGAAGAGAAAGGGTATGGGACGTTTGTCTATACGCCTGTCGGATTCGTGTCCGATCACCTAGAAGTGTTATACGATAATGACTATGAGTGCAAGGTCGTTTGCGATGACATCGGAGCGTCCTATTACCGTCCGGCTATGCCGAACACCGATCCGCTTTTCATCGATGCGATGGCGGATGCGATTTTTGAGAAATTGAACGAAGCCTAACAGCGAGGAAAGGAAGCGAAATGGACATGGGCGGACAAAACAAGAAAGTCGTCATCGTCGGTGGAGGGATAACCGGGCTCTCCGCGGCGTTCTATATGCAGAAAGAGGCGCGGGAAAAAGGGCTTGCGCTCGATGTGATCCTCATCGAAGCGTCCAATCGGCTTGGAGGAAAGATCCAGACGATACGACGGGACGGTTTTGTTATCGAACGCGGTCCGGATTCATTCCTCATCCGGAAAAAAAGTGTCGATATTCTGGCAAAGGACCTCGGGATTGAAGGGGAACTTGTCAAGAACGCAACAGGGCAGGCCTATGTTCTCGTCCACAATGAAATGTATCCAATTCCGGGCGGCTCCATTATGGGGATTCCGACAGAAATCGGTCCGTTTTTGAAGACGGGATTGTTTACTTGGGCTGGTAAGATGCGGGCAGCGGGAGACTTCGTGCTTCCGCGTTCGGGTATCGAAGGCGATCAGTCCCTCGGTCATTTTTTCCGTCGGCGTTTTGGCGGAGAAGTCGTCGAAAACCTGATTGAACCGCTCTTGTCAGGCGTTTATGCAGGGGATATCGATACGATGAGCTTGGAGTCGACCTTCCCGCAGTTTTATCAAGTGGAAAAGAATCACCGGAGCTTGATTCTGGGAATGAAGAAAACAACACCGAAGCAACTTCCTCAAAAGAATAGCCATAGCAGCAAGCGGGAAGGGGCATTCCACACCTTCCGGAATGGGTTGGAGACGTTGGTGGAAGCGTTGGAAGATCAGATAGACCCGGATTCGATCCTGAAAGGCGTCCGTGTAGAGGGAATCCAGTCACGGGAAGGGAAAACCGTGCTGGAGCTGAATGACGGTAGGGAAATCGAAGCCGATTCTGTCATTCTGACAACAGGACATGAGATGGCCGGCCGTTTATTCGCCCCGTATGGCATATTACAGAATTTGCGAAACATCCCGACCACATCAGTGGCTACCATCGCGCTCGCATTTCCGGAAGAGAGCGTTGTGCAGGATAAGGAAGGAACTGGCTTCCTCGTATCCCGAAGCAGCGATTACTCGATTACGGCGTGTACATGGGTCCATCGCAAGTGGCCAACGACAACGCCTAAAGGGAAGGTGTTGCTACGGGCGTTTGTCGGGCGTGCGGGTGACGAGGCCATTGTCGATCTGCCCGACGATGAGATTGAAAAAATTGTCTTATCCGACCTTTCCAAAATCATTAAAATTCAAGGAAAGCCGGAATTTACAGTGGTCACCCGTTGGAAGGAAGACCGTCCGCAATACCGGGTCGGCCATAAGCAATTGATCGAAGCTTCCCGTAAAGAATTACACGCAATCTTCCCGCAAGTGAAACTCGCCGGCGCTTCCTATGATGGAGTCGGACTACCCGACTGTATCGATCAAGGAAGAGCGGCCGTGGAAGAAGTGCTACAAGATTTATTCGAATAAACCAAGGTCTGCCCGCGTGGCAGGCCTTTTTTTTACTCAATTTGCGTCAGGTGCCCATAAGTCGTGCCCGGCGCTCATAAGTTGCGTCCAGTGCTCATAAGTCGTGCCACTCGCTCATAGCTCCCTCCAACCGCTTACAATCCCCCATAAATATTTCCAACGCCAGCTTCCTCACTTCCTCTCTGTGTTTCTTTTTATTCCGTAATGGGAAATGAAAGAATAGAAAGAGGTGGGGAGATTGAGAAAGAGTTATTTTAATTGGGTGTTCCTTCTGCTTCTTCTTGTCGGGGGATGCGGCGTGACTGAAGTGCCCGGTCCGATGCCTGATGATGAATTTCTGGTCATTGCTCATCGGGGGGCTTCCGCCTATTTGCCGGAAAACACATTGGAGGCCTTTTCACTTGCCGAGAAGCTGGATGCTCCATATATCGAGTTGGATATACATCTGACGAAGGATGGAAAAATGGTTGTCATGCACGATGAAGACGTGTCGAGTACGACGGAAGCGAGCGGGGAGATTGCCAGTTTCACATTATCCGAATTGAAACAATTGTCGGCGGATGCGCGTCAATCCGAGACGATCGCGGTCAGCGATCAGGAAGACTCGTTTGCGGTCCCGACATTGGAGGAAGTGTTTAACCAGTTTGGCGATCAGATGAATTACGTTGTAGAACTCAAAGATCCGGAGCAGTATCCGGGGATCGAGGAGAAGCTTGTGGCTTTATTGAAACAGTATGAGCTGATGGGGTTTGATAAAAAGGAGCGCCCGAAAGCGGTCGTCCAATCGTTCAGCGAAAAAGGCCTGAAGCGAGTTCACGAGTTGGAGCCGGCCATTCCATTATTGCAATTGATCTCCTTTGAAGATGACGAGGAAGCGAAGTTATCCGACAAAGAAGTGGAAGACTTGCTGAAGTATGCAGCAGGTATCGGAATCAGTTATGAAGCGTTGACACCCCCGTTTGTCAATGAAATGCACAAGCAAGGCCTGACCGTGTATGCGTATACCGTCAATAAGAAGGAAGACGCGTTGAAAATGAAATCGATGAGGGTCAATGGCATCCATACCGACCACCCGGATCTATTGAAGAATAGTGGAAAATGAAAAAAACAGCTACAGGATATTGTCCTGTAGCTGTTTTTTATCTTAAAGAATATTGCAAGAGTTGCATTTGTTACCGTAGCACTCATGCTGCTCTTCGATTTCTTCTCCACATGAGACGCAGATTTTAGCCGGCAGGTTTTTAAAGAATTCGATGATATTTGTGATCATAGCAAGTCTCTCCCCTTTAATTCAAAATACACGTGTATAGTAACAGTCGCTTCATTGGCATAGTCGTAGGTTTGTCATTAAAGAATATTGCAAGAATCGCATTGATTCCCGTAACACTCATGTTGTTCCTCAATTTCCTCACCACAAGATGTGCATACTTTTGCGGGTAGGTTCTTGAAAAATTCGATCACATTTTCAAGCATATCTTTCATCTCCTCTCGTGGTTTGTTGTATAACTCTTGTTGTTATTAGTAGTGTATTATAACAGGGTGTAGAATGTCAACGGTTTTTTTGATTATTTCTGAAAAATTTTAAAAGAGGTGCTTTTCAGGCTGAAATGGTAGAATGAAGGCACCAACATCAAAAGGAGCGATGATCTTGTTTTTCGTTGATAATAAAGGGATTACTGATCCACGGATCAACCTGGCGATTGAAGAGTACGTGTTGAAGAATATGGACGTCGACAAAGATTCTTTTTTGCTGTTCTATATCAATGAACCGTCGATCATCATCGGAAAAAACCAGAACACCATCGAAGAAATCGATACGGAATATGTGGATGCAAATGGAATCCATGTGGTACGCCGCTTGTCTGGCGGAGGTGCCGTGTATCACGACCTCGGCAATTTAAATTTCAGCTTCATTACAAAAGATGACGGGGATTCGTTCCGGAATTTCAAGAAGTTTACGGAGCCTGTCGTGAAAGCGTTGGCTGAATTGGGGGTGGAAGCGAAATTAGAAGGGCGCAACGATATTTTGATCGACGGCCGGAAGATTTCGGGGAATGCTCAGTTTGTGACAAACGGTCGGATGTTCAGTCACGGGACGCTTCTGTTTGATACAGAAATGGATCGGGTCGTTTCGGCGTTGAGGGTTCGGAAAGATAAAATCGAGTCGAAGGGCATTAAGTCGATCCGCAGCCGTGTAGCGAACATCTCCGAATTCCTGCCAGAGCCAATGACGATCGAACAGTTCCGGGCAGCGATTTTGAAATCGATTTTCGGCGGTGAAGAGAATATTAAATATGCAGAGTTGACGGAAGAGGACTGGAAGAAGATCCATGAGCTTTCGGCTGAACGCTATGCGAATTGGGACTGGAATTACGGAAAATCGCCGAAATTCAATATGCAGCACTCCCACCGATTCCCGGTCGGCAGCCTGGATATCCGACTTCAAGTGAACAAAGGTATGATCGAAGATGTCCATATTTACGGTGACTTTTTCGGCGTTGGGGAAGTCGCGGTGATAGAGGATACCTTACAAGGCGTTCAATACGATCGCCAAGCTATCGGTGAAGCGTTGAACCACGTCGATATACCGATGTATTTGGGCGGCATCACGAAGGAAGAATTTTTGCAATTAATATATTGAGGAATTGGACACGCCCGACGATTGTCGGGCGTTTTAAGTTCGTGGTGACTACTGGAGAATTACCCCTCCCGTGGGCGCTCATAAGTCGCATCAAGCGATTATATTTTCTGCGGATCGCTCATAAGTCGCCGCAAGCGATCATACTTCCCGCGGAACGCTCATAATTTGCTTCAAGCGATCATAAATTCCGCTGTCCGCTCATAAGTCGTGTCAAGCGCTCATAATTCGCGTCAAGCGATCATAACTCCCGCGGCCCGCTCATAAGTCGCTTCAAGCGATTATAACTCCTGCGAACCGCTCATAAGTCACACCAAGCGATCATAACTCCAACGCCCCGCACATAAGTCGCCTCAAGTGATCATAACTCAAGTCGCCTGCTCATAAGTCGAATCAACCGATTATAACTCCCGACAAGCGCCCATATATCCAAAACTCCTCTCCTATCCTCCTCAAATCGTCCTCACACTCCATTCCCAATACATCCCGCCGCCAGTAATACGTTATACTAGAGGGAGAGTGAAAGGGGATTTGAAGATGGAGAATCAGCGGATATTCATTGTGGAAGATGATCGCAAAATTGCGCAGTTGTTGGCGGATACGTTGCGGAAGTATCAATATGACGTAGCGGTAATTGAAGATTTCGATCGTGTGACGGAAGAATGCACGGCCTTCAATCCGCATTTGATTTTGCTTGATATTAATTTGCCTTCATATGACGGTTATTATTGGTGTCGCCAGTTGCGCCAGCATACGACCTGTCCAATCCTGTTCATTTCCGCGCGGTCGGGTGATATGGATCAGGTATTTGCGCTGGAGAATGGCGGCGATGACTTTATTACGAAACCTTTCCATTACGAAATCGTCCTTGCCAAGATAAGAAGCCATTTGCGCCGTTCGTTCGGGGAGTATGCGCCAAATCAAACCGAACGAACAGTGAAACTGGGCTTGTTGACTTTATATATTGAACGCATGGAATTACACCTCCGCAATCAGGTCGTGCCTCTTCAGAAAAAGGAATGCATTGTGCTCAATCTACTCCTGGAGGCCTCGCCGAAAGTGGTGTCACGGGAAACGTTGCTGGAAGAGCTATGGGATGATCAAACGTTTGTCGATGAAAATACCTTGAATGTCAATATGACACGGGTGCGTAAAAAGTTGTCCGATTACGGCATTCAATCCGCGATTGAGACAGTTCGGGGGGCGGGGTATCGGTTCATGCTCGCGCCGGAGGAAGCATGAGGAAGATCGTCCTTTTCCTGCGGGAACATGTGTCGTTCCTTGTGTTTCAAATGGTCCTCGTCCTGTTCATCCTATTGCTGTATTGGCTGGACGGGTTCCGGAATTATAACACAGCAATTTATTCCATCAGCATCAGTATCTTGTTGACGGCAGGCTATCTGGCTGGAAAATTGATTATGCGGCGTTCGTTTTATGCAGCTATTACACGCAAACCAACGAAAATGGAAGATGCGTTGATCCGACATGTCCAAACACCGGAACATCGGCAGACGACTGAATTCACACGCCAATTGTACAAGCTGTATCAGACGGAAGTGCAGTCGTTGTATTCGTCGCAGCATCGGCAACTCCATTTCATGAATCAATGGGTACATCAGATGAAGACGCCAATCTCCGTCATCGGACTCTTGTTACAGGAAGACGGCGAATTAGATCGGGCAAGCATCGCGGAGGAAGTGGATAAAATCCGCCGTGGTCTCGAGTCGGTCCTCGTCAATGCGCGGTTGGAGACATTTGAAGAAGATATGCGGATCGAGCGTGTCCCTCTATTGAATCTGGTGCAGGAACTTGTGACGGAACATAAACGGCTGTTCATTACAAACGGAGTGTTTCCGGTCATTTCGATCGATCAGGACTTTCTTGTGGCGACCGATGTCAAATGGATGAAAATCGTCATCGGGCAGTTCATAACCAATGCGGTCAAATATACGTTTGATAAAGGGAAGCGGGTCCACTTGACGGCAGAAAAGGACGGGACCGGCTTGAAGCTTTCCATTCGGGATGAAGGGGTCGGGATTCCGTCCTCTGATTTGAAACGGGTAACGAAAGCTTTTTTCACCGGAGAAAATGGCCGGTTGACTGGAGAATCAACAGGGATGGGCTTATACATCGCGTCGGAAGTATGCGAACGGTTGGGGCATCCGTTATCAATCGAGTCTGAACTTGGGATCGGTACGACAGTGTCGGTTTTATTTGAAAACGGAGGAGGTGGAGCAATTGATGGAGCGAAAACCAATCGTCGAATTGACGGAAGTGACGAAGATTTATGAAAGCAAAGTGATGCACCGTGCGTTGAACCGCATGGATTTTGAGGTCGATGAAGGGGAGTTTGTCGCTGTGATGGGCCCTTCGGGGAGCGGCAAGACGACGCTGCTGAACTTGATTTCAACAATTGACGTGCCAACGTATGGCCGGGTGATGATCGACGGAATTGAACCGGAAACATTAGGGTCGAATGAACTGGCGCTTTTCAGGCGGCGCAATCTTGGGTTCGTCTTCCAGGATATCAATTTGCTCCATATGCTAACGGTGGAAGAGAATCTGGTATTGCCACTCACATTGGACGGATTGTCTCTAAAGGAGATGGAAGCCCGGGTCGAAGAATTGGCAGAACGCTTGGATTTGAAGACGATTTTGCATCGGCGACCGGATGAATTATCGGGCGGGCAGGCACAACGGACCGCAATCGGCCGTGCGTTGATCCATAAGCCGAAAATCATTTTGGCGGATGAACCGACCGGCAATCTGGATTCGAAGTCGGCGAAGGATGTCCTCGAGCTGCTGGAGGGTATCAATCAGTCTGAAAAAACGACAGTCATCATGGTGACACATGACCCGATTGCAGCCAGTTATTGTGACCGTGTGCTATTCATCAAAGATGGCGAGTTTTTTAATGAAATTTATAGAGATGAGCGGAGACGGACATTTTTCCAACGCATTTTGAACGTGCTGTCGCTTCTCGGGGGGAATGTCCATGATCTTTCGTCAGTTCGCTTACCGTAACGTCGTCCGGAATAGCCGGATCTACGCCGCGTTTTTCATGGCAAGCGTCTTTTCGGTCATGGTCTTTTTCTTGTATTCGATGTTATTGTTCCACCCGTCCATCGAAAACCGGTTTGTCCAGGAAATCGCCAAATCGGGGATGATCACAGCCCAGATTATCCTTTATATATTCACGTTGTTCTTCCTGTTCTATTCGATGCGGGCTTTTTTGCAAGCGCGCACGAAAGAATTTGGCATCCTGCTTCATTTAGGAATGGCGAAAAAGCAACTGCATCGGCTCATTTTCATTGAAACGATGATTATCGGGACCGGATCGATTTTGGCGGGAACGTTTCTCGGTTATATGTTTTCGAAATTCTTTTTTATGATCGTGAAAAACATCGTCATGCTGCCGGCTTTGCCTTTGTACGTATCTTGGAAGCCGTTCGCGTTGACGGTTGGCGTCTTTTTAAGTTTGTTTGTGATCATTTCTTGGGTTGCTCCGTTTTTCATTCGGACCGGCCAAATAGCGGATTTGCTCCAGCGTGAATCGGGGAGCGAGGGAGCGTACGGCTATACATCGATTCGAGCTTATTCTGGCATTTTTTTACTGGCGTTGGCCTATACGATGGCTGCTTTGACGTCGCACTCGATCGTCATCGGGCTCAGCTTTTTATTGCCGCCGCTCGCGACAGTCGGAACGTATTTGTTTTTCACCGATTCCTTGCCGATGGTCCTTCATAAAATCCGGAAACGGAAACGGCTCTATTGGCATCATTTCTGGCTGCTATCCATCTCGGAGGGCGTCGTACGGCTGCGGGAAAATGCCCGCATGTTTTTCATCGTCACCATTGTGTCGACAATCGCATTCATGTCGGTCGGCATTTTGGCCTCTCTCACTTCATTCGCCTCGCAGTATCGGGAAATGCACCCGCTCGGCCTTGTGTATAAGAGCGAAATTGGGAATGAACTTGAAGGCGAGCATATAAAGCGGCTTGTCCGGGAATTGCAGGAGGAGGAGATCGACTACTCGCTCGTCAAATTCAATGTGTTAGAGCAGATGTCTTCTTTCACGAACAATTCCGTCAAAATTTTGAAGCAGTCGGATGTCAATTTGTTGGCCAATTCATTTGGCTATGAAGCGATCCGCATGGAGAAAGGGGAGGCACTCTTTTTACCACCGTCCGTTTCCTCATATGAGCAGTTGAAGGATCGTCGCGTCCAGACGGTGCTGGAAGAAAGCCAAGTCCGAGTGAAAATTTCTGGCGCTTATCCATATCATTTATTTTCCTCCTATTCGATGGAGATGAATCCCATCATTTTGAATGACGTGGATTATGACATCGTGGCGGAAAGCGGGCCAGCAGAGAGTATCAAGGCGTTCACCTATTACGCCTTCAACGTACCGGACTGGCAGAAAACGAAAAATGTCGGCTTGCTCATCGAAGCGAAGGCAACGGACTCTTTTCTTTCCGGGACAAGTGAACAGCTGTTGTATTCTTTTGAGAATCCGGGATTGAATTATTCGGTCATTCGGACGACCTTTTCGCTGCTGCTGTTCATCGGCCTTCTGCTGGCGGCCGTCTTTTTCTTGGCAGCGGGGAGCTTCATTTATTTCCGGCTTTATACTTCGCTGGCTCGGGACCGGAAACAATTCGACGTCCTGCGCCGGATGGGCATCACCGACCGGGAATTCAAGAAAGTCGTCAACCGGCAGCTCATCCCGCAGTTCTTCTTCCCATGGGGCGTGGCATTCGTCCACAGTTCTTTCGCGTTTCTGTCCTTGCAAGTGATCTGGGACGCCCTCGCGGAAATCTCGATCGTCAAGGAGCTCACTCTAGTGCTCGCCGGTTTCACCATCATGCAGATCCTCTATTTCTACCTGATCCGCTGGCGCTATTTGGCGCATATCAAAGCAGCGGGTTGAATGAAGAGCCGCCCCTCATCCCGGGTTTTGGGGTGGGGGGCGTTTATAATTCTTGAGCGGCGCTCATAAGTTTTGCGGAACGCTCATAATTCTCGAGGGGCGCTCATAAATCTTGCGAAACGCTTATAATTCTTGTGGCACGCTGATAAATTCTGTGCGGGGATCATAAGTCTTGCATAGCGATCATAACTCTTAGCAGCAACACTCCTAAGTCAAATGTTCCTTGTAACCCTCGTCCATCGTGACTATATTAGTATAAAAATTTAGCCTATCTAACCTGTAATTCTTCACCTTCAAAAGAGATGGTTGTATTTTCTGAACTTTTCTTATATAATAATTTTATTGTTTAAATGAATGACTGTTCATTCAATGGAAAAGGAGATGAGGAGATGAATTTAGTTTCACAGGTTCATGAAACGGCGATGACACAACCGGGGAAGACTGCTTATCATTTCATGGGTAAAGACACGTCGTATGCGGAGTTTGATCAATCTGTCTCCATGTTTGCTTCGTCGCTGCAAGATCTGGGGGTCGGGAAAGGGGACCATGTTGCATTCCTTCTTGGGAATACGCCGCATTTTTTAATTTCGCTTTATGCGACGATGCGAATCGGGGCGACCGCCATTCCGGTAAACCCCATTTACACGCCGGATGAAATTTCCTATATTCTACATAATAGTGACGCCAAGGCGGTTATCGCGCTAGATCTGTTATTGCCACTTGTGGAAAAGGCGGCGGGAACATTTCCCGCAATCGGCCACTACGTCATTTGTGAAACGGAACCCAATACGCCTAATAAATTAACTGCTTTACCGGAAGCGGTGAAGGAGAAAGTCCATTCCTTTTCGGGTTTGATTGCCACCGGCCGGCCGGATGTCGATCCGGTTACTGTGGATGAGGATGAAACCGCTGTCATTTTGTATACATCGGGGACGACAGGACGTCCGAAGGGAGCGATGCTGACGCACAAGAATTTGTATTCCAATGCACGAGACGTCGGCGATTATCTCGGTTTTTCCGAAAATGACCGGATTATTGCTACGCTCCCGGTGTTCCATGTCTTCGCGCTGACGGTCGTTGTCAATGCGCCACTTTTGATGGGGGCCACTGTTTTGCTCGTTCCGCGCTTTTCGCCGGTTGATGTATTTGCCATTGCGAAACAGCAACAGGCGACGGTCTTCGCGGGTGTGCCGACGATGTACAATTTCCTGTACCAATATCCGCAAGGCGATCCGGCTGATTTTAAATCCATCCGCCTGTCGATCTCGGGAGGCTCATCCTTGCCGGTCGCACTGCTGCATAACTTCGAAGAGAAATTCGATGTGCGGGTCTCGGAGGGTTACGGTCTGTCCGAAGCTTCTCCGGTCACCTGTTTCAATCCGCTCGATCGGGAGCGCGTTCCCGGGTCGATTGGCACTTCCATCATCAACGTCGAAAATAAAGTCGTCGACGAGTTGGGAGATGAAGTGCCGGTTAACGTTGTCGGCGAGCTGATTGTCCACGGACCGAACGTCATGAAGGGGTATTATAAGATGCCTGAAGATACCGAAGCGACGATCCGTGACGGGTGGCTTTACACGGGAGACTTGGCGAGGCGCGATGAAAACGGCTATTTCTACATTGTCGACCGTAAGAAGGATCTTGTCATTGTCGGCGGATACAATGTGTATCCGCGCGAAGTCGAAGAAGTACTCTTCGCCCACCCGGACATCGTCGAAGCTGCAGTCATCGGCTTACCTGATCCGGACTTCGGCGAAGCGGTCCATGCGTTCGTTGTATTGAAAGAAGGCTCGAACGTCGACGCACACCAATTGGTCGCCTACTGCGCTGACAGACTCGCTAAATACAAAGTGCCAAAACGTTTCGAATTCCTGGATGAACTGCCAAAGAACACAACGGGTAAGATCTTGAGACGTTCTTTAAAGGATCAAGTGACGCAATAATGTAAAACCGTCCTGCAGAAGGTAAATGCCTTTTGCCAGGGCGGTTTTTTATTGCGGGAAATGGTTTCTAGGCAAACTCCGAGTAAGTCTAAGGTCCCTCTTTGAGAATAAAATTGGGAACTTGACGGATATCGATTGGAAAGTGACGGATAAATGAGCGGAAGTGACGGAAATAATGAGAGATTTGACGGATAAAAAGAGAATCTCACATTTTCCCCCCAAACTTTAAAACTTTTTCCACGCCGTTTCCGAATATACTTAAGAGAAGATCAAGACGAGCGAGTTGATGACGAATGGACAAGGAAAAGCGGTGGATTCGGCAGATCCAAGAAAAGGGCAGCGAGTCAGCGGCGAATGCGTTGGTGATGAAGTATTATAACGAAATGTATGCTTTCTGTTATAAACAGACGTTGGACGCAGATCTCGCGATGGATATGACGCAGGAGATTTTCATTAGCGTGCTCCAGTCCATCCACAATTACGACAAGGTGAAGGCGTCATTCCGGACATGGTTGTACAAGCTGGCGTCCAATCGGCTCGTCGACTATTACCGGCCCAAGAGTTACCGATACGCCCAGATGGAGCAATCCATCGACGACTACGACTTTGAGGACGATTATGATCTGACCAATTCTCCCGAATACAAAGAAGATTACCAGAAGGTTGGGGCACTTATTAATGAACTGGATGCCCGGTCCCAGCAAATTATCCGGGGACTATACGTTGCAAGAGGTCGCAACGATCGAAGTTCGGCCTAAAACCGATGCTGCAATTCATCATCCAGGTCTGGTATCCAAAGTGGCTGGTCCCGTTCGCTTACGGTGCCCTCCTGGTGATTTGGCGTTTGGCAAAAAACGAAAGGAAAAAGGATATTGTTTTGTAAATTTAAAAAGGAAACCCTCCCCGCCAAGTCGAAATCACATATCAGAAGAAATGGGGGAATTCATATGAAAGAACGTAGAGTAGAGGCAGAGGATTTGTTCGAGTTGCAGTCGGTTACGAATCCGCGGCTGTCGCCGGATGGCAAGGCAGCGGTGTTCATCAAGACGCATATCGACGAAGAGCAGAACAAGTATGTGGCGAATTTATTCCATATCGACCTCGTTTCAAATGAAGTGACGCAGTGGACGCACGGAAGCCAGCGAGTTTCTTCACCGGCGTGGTCAGCGGATGGGGAGCAGATTGCATTCTTATCTGACCGCGAAGAGAAGAATCAGTTGTATGTTCTTTCTGCAAAAGGCGGGGAAGCGAGGAAGTTTACATCGTTTGCCAATGGCGTAATGTCCTTTCATTGGTCGCCCTGCGGCAATCAAATCTGGTTTTCTGCCGAGTTGAAAAAGGGCAAGTCGTTTACGGATATCGAAGGTCAGGAAGAGCCGCAGAAACCGGAACCCGTGCGCATTACGAAAATGAAATACAAAATGGACGGGGCCGGTCTACTGAAACAGGATACGTTCCGCCAAATCGGCTGCCTTGATATGGAGACGGGAGCCGTGACCCCATTCACAGAAGGAGATCATCAGCATACATTGCACGCGGTTTCCCATGACAGCAAGCAGCTAGTGATCAGTGTGAACAGGCGGGACAATCAAGATTTTGATTTCCGACAGCCTTTGTATTTGGTGAATGTTGATACAAAAGAGGAAACGGTGATTATTGATGAGGATGGGGCTTATGGCAGCGTCCGCTTTTCATTCGACAATCGGTATATAGCGTTTACGGGGGCAGATCGTACGTATGAAAATGCGACTCATGCTTGCGTGTACGTCTATGATACGGCAAATGGAGTATGTCTCAATCTGACGGAAGGATTGGGTGCACCGGTCGGGGATGCGGTAGTGGCTGATCATCAGCAAGGGGCGGCTGTGCCGGGTGTCGTCTGGACGAAAGACGACCACCTGTATTTTCAATTATCGACGATGGGCGATGTGTTATTGTACTTCGCTTCGCTCGACGGGGCTTTGTTTCCCGCCACGCCGCAAAATGAGCATGTGTACGATTATGATATTTCAGCAGATGGTGAGTTTGCACTTCTATGTATCAGTGACCCAGTTAATCCGGGGGAACTGGTGAGACATGTGATTACCACGGGAGAACGAGAGGCGCTTACTTCATTCAACCAAAAGTATGTGGAGGAGACGGAATTAGTTGCCCCGGAGCCGATTGTCTTTGCGGGTGCCGAAGGTTGGGATGTACATGGCTGGCTGATGAAACCGACGGACTTTGTGGAGGGGGAGCGCTACCCGTTAATCGTGGAAATCCATGGCGGCCCGCATACGATGTACGGAAATTCATTCTTCCACGAATTGCAATTGCTGGCGGCACAAGGGTACGGCGTACTGTACATCAATCCGCGGGGCAGCCACGGATATAGTCAGGCATTTGTTGACGCGGTGCGCGGCGATTACGGCGGCGGGGATTATGAAGACATCATGGCGGGGCTCTATTTTGTGATGAATGAAAATGAATGGATCGATCCTGATCGGCTCGGAGTGACCGGTGGGAGCTATGGCGGATTTATGACGAACTGGATTATTAGCCAGACAAATCAATTCAAGGCCGCGGTGACACAACGGTCGATCTCCAATTGGATCAGCTTTTTCGGCGTATCCGACATCGGTTACTATTTCAGTGACTGGCAACTTGGCGCGGATATGAAGGATACGGGGAAACTGTGGGACCGATCGCCGTTGAAATATGCGGAACAAGTGGAAACGCCATTGCTCATTCTTCATTCGGAAAAAGACTTCCGCTGCCCGATCGAGCAGGCCGAACAGCTTTTCATTACATTAAAAAGTCTTGGGAAAGAGACCGAATTCGTCCGCTTCCCGGATGCCGACCACAATCTGTCACGTACCGGTATTCCAAACTTGCGGATTGCCAGGTTGGAGGAGATAGTGGGTTGGTTTGAGAAGTATTTGTGAGTAGGTGGGGCATAGTTTGGTGGAGTTGTCATGGCAATCTCCCGAACTGTCATGGCAACCGTGGAAACTGTCATGGCTCTCCCGAACTGTCATGGCAAATCGGGAAACTATCAGGGCAATCCCCCAAATTGTCATGGCAATTGGGAAAACTGTCATGGCTCGTCCAAACTGTCATGGCAAATCGAGGAGCCTTCAGGGCAATCTCTCAAACTGTCATGGCAACCGTGGAAACTATCATGGCCCGCCCGAACTGTCATGGCAAATCGGCCAACTGTCACGGCCCTCTCTCGAATTGTCATGGCGATCGTGGAAACTGTCATGGCAAATCGAGGAACTACCGCGGCAAACCCTCTAATTGTCCTGTACCGAGTCGAGGGTGTAACAATTTCTGTAGGGGATGTGATTTTCCCCATCCCCTCAGAAAATAAGTGATTACTCACTTTACAACCACCACCTTTTTCCATATAATAAAGTGAGTAATCACTCACAAATAAAAAGGAGCGGATTGTATGGAATCAGCCGAACCCTGTGTATCCATCCGCCAAGTATCAAAGAGTTTCAAGAGTCACCAAGTTCTCCAGAATATCACCCTGGACATCATGCCGGGGGAAATTTTCGGGCTTCTCGGGCCGTCGGGGGCGGGGAAGACGACGTTGGTGAAGGAGTTGGCGGGGCTGGATACGCCGACGAGCGGGGAGAATTATCTATTTCAGGAGAAGATGCCCTCATTGTCATTGATTCACCGAATCGGCTATATGGCGCAGTCGGATGCGTTGTATGAAGAGCTATCAGCGAAAGAGAATCTTCAATTCTTCTCCGAACTGTACGGCCTGAAGGGAAAGCAACAAGCGCAGCGTATTGAAGAGGTGATGGCGCTCGTCCAATTGTCCAATGACTTGACGAAATTGGTGTCCAATTATTCGGGTGGAATGAAGAGACGGCTTTCCCTCGCCATTGCGCTACTCCATGAGCCGGAGTTGTTGATTCTCGATGAGCCGACTGTCGGCATCGACCCCGTCCTCCGTAAAAGCATTTGGCAGGCGTTTTCCGATTTAAAGAAGCAAGGGACAACGTTGATCGTAACGACGCATGTCATGGACGAAGCGGATAAATGCGACCGGCTTGCGCTGCTCCGAGATGGGAAGTTAATTGCGGTTGGTTCTCCAGCGGAATTAAAGTCACAAACCAATTCGACGACGATCGAGGAAGCGTTCCTCGTCTATGGAGGTGGGGAGGCATGAGAGTCGCGGCACTTGTCAAACGGATCTTGCGGCAAATCGTCCGCGATAAACGGACGATCGGACTGCTCATTTTCGCGCCGATGCTCGTCTTGACGATGCTCTACTTCGTGTTCGAAGGCGGGGAGTATGAGCCGAAAATCGGGTTGGTCAGCATTCCTGATATGATCGAACAGCAATTGGACACCAAGGGCGCAAAAATCACAAATTTCAATGACGAAGCGGCCGCTAAAGAACAGTTGGCCAATCAGGAAATTGACGCATATCTCACATTCGATGGAATGTCGCCGTCTCTAATCGTCGAAGGAAGCGACCCGACGGTGACCGGCGCGACGATGAGATGGTTCCAAAACGCGCTTCTCAATCAACCCGGCAAAGGCATGATGCCCGAATTACAAGTCGACTACCTCCATGGCTCGAGTGACATGGGGCAATTCCACTACTTCGGCCCGGTCCTTCTCGGATTCTTCGTCTTCTTTTTCGTCTTCCTCATCGCGGGTGTTTCCTTCCTGCGGGAACGGACGACCGGGACATTGGAACGACTGCTTGCCAGCCCGCTGCGCAAATGGGAGATTGTCGCAGGCTATGTCATCGGCTTCGGTTTATTCACGACGATCCAATCGACGCTCATCACAGCCTATGCAATCTACGTGCTCGACATGGTCATGGAGGGTGCATTCGTTTATGTGCTGCTCATCATTTTGTTGCTAGCCCTTACTGCGCTGACGCTCGGGATTTTATTGTCATCGTTCGCGCATAATGAACTGCAAATGATGCAATTCATCCCAATTGTCGTCGTGCCGCAAATTTTCTTCTCGGGTTTATTCAACCTGGAAACCATTGCGGAATGGCTGAGTTGGATCAGCCATGTCACGCCGCTGTACTACGCCGCGAACGCCTTGCGGAATGTCATGGTCCGAGGGTATGGTTGGGGAGAGATCTATTTGGATTTGATGGCGATCGGAGGCTTTTCCCTGCTGTTCATTGCCATTAATATCATCGCATTGCGTAAATACCGCAGCATGTAAGGAGGACCTATGGCAGATCAAAACATGATAGAAGAATTGTTCGATAGCGAGATGACAGAAAAGCAGCAAAAAATTATCGTAGCGGCCATCAACATGTTCGCGGAAAAAGGATTCGCGTCCACGTCCACGAACGAAATCGCCAAAAAGGCGGGGGTGGCGGAAGGGACGATTTTCAGGCATTGGAAGACGAAAAAAGACCTTTTGATGTCCATCGTCAGCCCGATGATGGTGAAGATGCTCGCTCCATTCATCATTAAGGATTTGAATAAAGTGTTGGATCAAGAGTACGCCAGTTTCGAAGAATTCCTGCGGGCGATGATCCAAAACCGGCAAGAATTTTTGGAAAAGAATATGCCGGTCATCCAAATCCTGCTTCAGGAAATCCCGTTCCATCCCGAATTGCGAGAACGATTCATCGAGCATGTCGGCAAGAAAGTGTTCGCCCGTCTCGTTTCAATAGTGGAGCATTACCAAGCGAAAGGGCAACTCATCGATTTGCCAGCGCCGACCGTAATCAGGCTGGCAGCTTCGACGATTGTCGGGTATTTTGCGACGAAATACGTGATTGCTCCTGAATTGGACGATAAGGAATTGGAAAGGACGATCCAGTTCCTGATGAAAGGATTGTCTGTAGAGAATATCATTTGAAAAAATGGTATTCTTTTTTTCATTTCCAGAAAATATTATTGAAAATCTCCTAAGAAGTTTGAAAAATGGGATTGTATCTTTAAGTGGAAACGTCTACTATGAACACATGATAAACCTAGGAGTGAATGAAATGGAGCATGTTGGAAGTTATCGAGTGGAAAAAGACTATATTGGGGAAAAGCAAGTGCCTGCCGAGGCGTATTATGGCATTCAGACATTGCGCGCGGTGGAGAACTTCCCGATTACAGGCTATCCAGTGAGTGGGCATTTGATCAAAGCGATTGCCATCGTCAAGAAATCGGCGGCTCAGGCGAACAGTCTGACGGGGCAGCTGGACGGGAAAATTGCGCAAGCGATCATCCAGGCGTCCGATGAGATTATCGAAGGTGCGCTGCATGACCAGTTCATCGTCGATCCGATCCAAGGTGGCGCCGGTACATCCATGAACATGAATGCGAACGAAGTCATTGCGAACCGTGCGCTTGAAATCCTCGGCGAGGCGAAGGGGAATTATCAATTAATCAGCCCGAATACGCATGTCAATATGGCGCAATCGACGAATGATGCCTTCCCGACGGCGATCCACATCGCTGTTCTCGATAAAGTGCAGGAACTGTTGGACGCGAGTGAAGCGCTCCACGAAACCTTCCAAAAGAAAGCGGTGGAATTCCATCCGTTATTGAAAATGGGACGGACACATTTACAAGACGCCGTTCCAATCCGGCTTGGCCAGGAATTTGAAGCGTATGGACGCGTGTTGAGCCGAGATATCGGCCGGATTAGCGCATCCCGCGAATATTTATATGAAGTGAACATGGGCGCGACTGCGGTCGGAACTGGATTGAATGCCGACCCGCTGTACATCGAAAAAGTCGTCCAGTTCCTATCGGAAAACAGTGGGTTGAAATTAACATCCGCGGAACACCTTGTTGACGCAACGCAAAATACGGACGCTTATGTCCAAGTGTCGGCGGCACTCCGTGGCTGCATGATCAATATGTCCAAAATTGCGAACGACTTGCGCCTCATGGCATCGGGTCCGCGCACCGGACTTGCGGAAATCGTATTGCCGGCGCGCCAACCGGGTTCTTCCATCATGCCGGGCAAAGTCAATCCGGTCATGGCGGAAGTGATGAACCAAGTCGCATTCCAAGTGATCGGAAACGACACGACGATCGGCTTGGCGTCCGAAGCGGGCCAATTCGAGTTGAACGTCATGGAACCGGTTCTTGTCTTCAATCTATTGCAGTCAATGGACATCATGACGAACGTCTTCACCGTGTTCCGCAACTATTGCTTGGAAGGCATCCAAGCGAACGCGGAATTAATGGAAGAGTACGTGGACAACAGCATCGGCATCATCACGGCGATCAATCCGCACGTCGGTTACGAAGCCGCAACTGCAATTGCCAAAGAAGCGCTTGAAACGGGCAGACCGATTCGCGAGTTATGCGTTGAACGTGGCATTTTAACGGAAGAAGAGCTCGACGTCATCCTACATCCGTATGAAATGACCGAACCAGGCATTTCAGGTAAGGAACTCTTGACGAAAAAAGAACTATTAAGGGTCTGATAAATAGGTAGGAGTGGCTGATTTTCAATTAGCCACTCCTTTTTAGGTAATAAATGGTATGATGGAAGGAGCATCGTTAAACATTGGATAGAATTGGAGGTTAGGGAAATGGCAATCAAAAATGTCATGGAAGATGTCGTACGGGATGTCTTGTTGAAGTATCAATCACAGCTACACTTAACGTGCAAATGTGAACGGTGCTTCGACGACATCATGGCACTCGCACTGAACCAGCTGCCACCGCGCTATATCGCCAATTCGGATTTGAGCCCCTATGTCCGAGCGGCCCACGAAGCCGACCGGCAAGGCGCGACCACCATCCTATCCGTCGTCGCCTCCGCGGCCGGCCGCGTCTCCAAAAGCCCTCGCTGCGACACAGCCACTTTGCAAGCCACGGATGAAGAATCTTTGATTTCATAATAATAGATGAGAACAAGCGCCTTTTGGGAGAGGGGTGCTTGTTTTTCTGTTTGGGGGCTGGAAGGGGGCGGGCGGGTAGGCGCTCATACTTCCGTTCAACCGCTCATATCTCTCTGCTATCGCCCATAAATCGCGAGAACCGCTTATATTTTCCTAGGCACGCTCATAAATTCCTGGGCGCGCTTATAACTTCCCAGAAGCGCCCATATTTCCAATCAAGCGATCATAACCCCCTAAAATAAAACAAGCACCCTTCATGAAAGTAGAAAGGTGCTTGTTCCTCATCTGGAAAACAGCGAAAGCATGTCATTCAGATTTTTATTCACAGACGATACTAGCAGATGATCACCTTTTTGGCGGATGTCCAAGTTGATGAACTGCATCATTTCCTCCGCCACGTCTGTGTCAGCCATCAACGAAAGGGATTTCGTCAAATTTGCCTCGAACACCATGGCATTCGTCAAATGATGTTCGATTGCTTCCATTTGGGAACCGACTTTGGTCAAATGGCCTGAAATTGTGCTGATCGCTTTGTCAATGTCAGTGATTAATTGCTCCGCATCCGTACGGGATGTCAAGGAAGCCCCATTTATTCCCAACTTATCCGTACTCACATCAATCGTATCAATCTGCATGCTCTGGCCCGGATTCGCCCCCACGTGCAATACAATCGGAGCCCGATCCCCCAAAATCTTCTTCGTGTTGAACTCAAGTTTCATCGAGGTGTCATTGATTGCCTCAAGGATTTGATCCAACTCTTTCTGTCCCGCATCCCGGTCGCTATCCGTCAACGTCCCGTTCGCATTCGCCACTGCCAATTCACGTGCCCGCTGCAGTAAACCGTTGACATTATTCAGCCCTTCATTCGACGCTTCGAGAACGGACAGGCCGTCCTGCATATTGCTCTGCGCCCGCGAAATGCCACGGATCTGCGCGCGCATCGTCTCGGAAATTGACAGCCCGGACGCATTATCGCTGCCTTTCGCAATCTTCAAACCGGTCCCGAGCTTCTGTAAACTCTTCTCGATCTGCGTATTATTGCGCTGCATCCGCGTCTTCGAAAATGCGATGTGCTCTTGGCTATGTATGCGCATCGTGTCACCCACCTTTTATTCAAAATCAAATGTCCGCTTTTTATATCGGCAAATTTTCTTGGAAATGAACGATTACCCGCCGATAATAAAGAAAAAGGCATCAGGAGTGAAAACTGTGGATTTCAGGAAAGCAACGAAAGTCTATCAGGAAACGAACCTATCCACCATCCCTGTTATCGATTACGTTCTTCTCTGTTTGAATGAAGTGCTGCGGAACATCGAAATCTACGCAGAATCCAACAACCCAGAAGAACGGAAAGAAGCACTGGCCAAAGCCCAAGATTTACTTTTTGAGCTTATGGCCACGGTGGACCATAAAACAGCAGAAGGTGAGCGTCTGCAAATCTACTACGCTTATTTGAACCAATGCTTGATTGAAATCCGAATTCAAGACACCCCCGGATTGCTGGAACAAGTGGCGCTGCAGGTAGGAGAATTAGTGGATTCATGGGAAATTGCGAAGGCGGAAACGCGTAAGCAGAAATATACGACGCCTTGGATTTAAAGTGGTTGGGGAGCGTTTTTAGGTTCGGGTAAAACGTTTAGAAGTTGAGAAATAGCGTTGTGAGGTTCGGCAAAATGTTTCGAAGCTAGTCAACAGTGTTGTTAAGTTTGTATGAAACGTTGTTAGGCTAGAGCGGAGCGTTTCGAGGTAGAGCAAAGATGTTGTAAAGTAAAGACTAAATGTTTAGAAGTCATCCGAAAATATTGAGAGGCTTAGCATTACAACCAATGCCAAGTCAAAAAAAGTCCGGAAAAATAAAAATATTCCCGTTTCCATGTATAATTCCCGTTAAAACGGGCATACACTAAGTAAATATCCCGTACCGAGTGGAGCGCCGGTACGGGATATTTTTTATTTTCCTTGAAAGACAGGCTTGCGTTTTTCTGCAAATGCGTTGAGTGCTTCAATCCGGTCTTCTGTCGGAATCGTAATTTCGTAGGCTTTGCGCTCAATGGAGAGACCAGTTTGCAAGTCCACATTCATGCCGTGTTTGATGGCAAATTTCGCTTGTTGCAATGCAATCGGCCCATTCGCCAGCATCGCCTCTGCAAACGCGAACGTCGTTTCTTCCAATTCCTCCGCAGTCGCCACTTTTGTCACCATGCCATAGCTCAATGCTTCCGTAGCGGTCAACCGTTTGGCAGTCAAAATCAATTCCATCGCTTTTGCTTCACCAATCAACCGCGGCAACCGCTGTGTTCCGCCTGCCCCCGGGATGATTGCGAGTCCTGTCTCGGTCAACCCCATCAACGCCGTATCGACCGCAATGCGGAAATCGCAAGCCAGTGCGAGTTCAGTCCCGCCGCCGAACGCAAATCCATTCATCATCGCAATTGTCGGCTGCGGCAAATTCTCAATGGCCGTAAACACTTCGCCGATCTTATAAATATTCCGTTTCACCTGCAGATCCGTCAGCGTCTTCCGCTCCTTCAAATCGGCCCCCACACTAAAAGCGCGGTCCCCTGAGCCCTTGAAAATGACAACCCGAATATCCGGATTGATGCGGATCGATTCCGTAATATTGCCCAAATCCACCAGCATGTCGTAGTTAAACGCATTCATCGCCTCCGGCCGATTCAGCGTTACAATCGCCAGATGCCCCTGTTGTTCATAATGGATCGTCTCCATCCCAACATCCCCCTTGTCATATGTATTCCACTAAAACATACCATTTTTTGAAGATTGGCGCTATAGCCAATGGGAGAGTAATTGTTTCAGGGGATGCCAAAAGGTTCAATTTTTTTCACCAACCAGTTTCCCATTCTTCCTAACATCAAGTAGAATAAACTGCAGGAGTTGATATTGTGAAAATTGCAATTGTGACGGACAGCACGGCGTATTTGCCGGCTCATATAATAGAAGAATTAAACATCCATGTAATACCTTTGACCGTGACGTTGGACGGACAGGCGTATGAGGAGGGAATCGAAATCACTACCACCGATTTCTACAATAAAGTGCGGGGGAACGGGCCGTTGCCGAAGACATCGCAGCCGCCGGTCGGCCGGTTTGTGGAGTTGTTCGAGTCCCTGAAACTAGAATACGACGCCATTATTTCCATCCATCTGTCCAGCGGTATCAGCGGCACGTTTGCCGGAGCTGTGCAGGCGGGTGAGATGGTCGAAGGGGTGGATGTCCGCGCATTTGATACGGAAATCTCGTGCTACATCCAAGGGTTCTACGTCATTCGCGCGGCGGAACTGGCGAAGCAGGGGGCGACAGCTGACGAAATCATGGCTACCCTCCATGAAATGAAACAGACAACTCGTGCCTATTTCATGGTGGACGACCTGTCGCACCTGCAACGGGGAGGCCGCTTGTCCGGCGCGCAGGCACTTATCGGGGGACTTCTCCAAGTGAAGCCGATCCTTCATTTCCAAAATAAAGTGATCGTCCCGTTCGAAAAGATCCGGACACGCAAGAAGGCGATGAAACGGATGGCGGACCTGCTCGGGGAAGACGCTGCGCGCATGCCACTCGACGCGTGCATCATCCACGGTAATTGCCCGGAAGATGCGCAAAGTTGGCGCGAAGAATTGAACGCACGATTTCCCGATGTGAACTTTACGATCAGCCATTTCGGCCCGGTCATCGGTACGCACCTCGGGGAAGGCTCGATGGGTCTCGGTTGGACGAAGAGGAATAGCTGAACGACCAAAAATTTGGTAAACTATAAATAGATTGGAAAGGGGGCGCTGCCGATGACGACAACCTTCTACCCGGCCATCAGGGATTTCCTGAGTGGTCGTATTTGGCTGCGCCGGCACAGCCCTTTTCCGCCCGAAGCGATTGATGCACATATTGAATCCAATCACATTTTCACCATTCCTGGCATCCAGACGAAAAAACGCTGGCCCTTTTGCAACCGATGCGAAAATGACGATCCGTCCCGTTTCACAACGTTCGACTGTGCCAAATGCGGCGGACCGTGCACGTATTGCAGGCATTGTTTGAAAATGGGGCGCGTTTCTTCCTGCACCGAGCTCATTGTCTGGAATGGCGAGTCTCCCGTGTTCCCAATGGATCATGCACTCGCTTGGGAAGGAACCCTGACGCCAAGACAACGAAAAGCGTCCGAGGAACTCGCTGCGAGCACCGCAAAACAGCGGTCGCACCTCATTTATGCCGTCTGCGGATCGGGGAAAACAGAGATTTTATTCGAACCGATCCATCGGCTACTAACAGAAGGGAAGCGGGTATGCCTCGCCGCGCCCCGGGTCGATGTCGTCCTTGAACTCGAACCGCGGCTGCGTGCCGCTTTCCCGCAGACCGCCATCGAAGCACTCTACGGGGGGAGCGAATCAAAAACGGATACCGCTCCGCAACTCGTCCTCGCGACAACGCACCAGCTCTTCCGTTTCCGGCACGCATTTGACGCCGTGTTCGTCGACGAAGCGGATGCGTTCCCATATACAGCAGACGAAACGCTCCAGCGTGCCGTCCGGAAAGCCGCAAAACCGGGGGCGCCCGTCCACTTCGTCACCGCGACGCCATCGGACAGACTGCTCGCGAACATGAAGAAGAGTGGCAACATCTCGACGATCGACCGCCGCTATCACGGGCATCCGCTGCCTGTCCCGCGGTTCGACACGCTATGGAATTATGCCAAGCAAATCCGTAAAGGGAAACTGCCGAAGAAACTTGCCGCCTGGACAGAAGAACGGCTCCTAAAACACGAGCCCTTCCTCATCTTCTTCCATCACATCGGCCTGATGGAGGAGGCACTCCCTTTATTCGAGAATCTCGACTCGCGCATCAAAGCGGTCCACGCGGCGCATCCCGACCGGAAAGAGCATGTCCAGCTGCTGCGCAACAAGGAAATTCCCGGACTTCTGACTACAACGATCTTGGAACGCGGAATCACAATCCCGAACGTCCAAGTCGCGGTCGTCGGGGCGGAACAGCTCATCTTCAACAAAGGCGCACTCATCCAGATCGGCGGCCGGGTCGGGCGTTCGGCACAGCACCCGACCGGTGATTTCGTCCTGTTCCATCACGGCATCACGTATGCCATGGATGTAGCGAAACACGAAATCCAGAGGTTGAATAAAGGGCGTGACACCACATGAACCACTGCCTTCTCTGTGAACAGCCGATCGCCGCGTTCCCAACATGGAGTGGATTGCTGGGCATCGAACACAAAAAAGACATATGTGACGACTGTTCAAAAAACTTCCAGCATGCCGACATAATAGATGATGATCCGCTTTTTGACCGGATCACCTCCATCTACACGTACAATGACGCAATGCGGGAGTACTTGCATCAATATAAATTTCTCCAGGACATCGCGCTCGCCGGCGTCTTTGCGAATGAATTGCGGGCGGTGCTGAAAGGGAAGGCGACCGTCGTCCCGATTCCGATGCATCCTGAAAAGAAAATCGAGCGCACCTTCGCCCATGTCGACGAGCTGTTGAAGCGAGCGGGCATCCCATTCACGCACCTGCTCGAAAAAGTCGACACGGCCGTCATGGGGGAGAAATCGAAAGAAGAACGCCTGGCCATGCGCCCTTTATTTACAATAAAACCGGGCACATCCATCGGACCAGGTCCATACATACTCGTCGATGACATTTTCACGACCGGCACGACGCTCCGGCACGCGGCAACCGTCTTGCGAGAGGCGGGCGCTACACAGGTGGAGGCAGTGACCCTCATCCGTGCCGAACCGTCACACTAGAAAGGAGTTTAAACCAAATGGCAGAATTACGCGAATGCCCGACATGCGGTGAGTTTTTCAACTACACCGGCGTGCGGGACGTCTGCGCGAAATGCGCAATGGACGAAGAAAAACTATACGAGGTGGTGTATCGCTTCCTCAGAAGACGCGAAAACCGCGCGGCGACCATCGAACGGATCGTCGAAGCGACCGGCGTCACAGAATCCCTGCTTCACAAATGGGTCCGCAAAGGTCGCTTGCAGCCAGCCCTCTTCCCGAACCTCGGCTACCCATGCGACAACTGCGGCAGCCTGACAAATAAAGGAAAACTATGCGACCGCTGCACCGCGGATCTGAAAAATGAACTACGGACGTTCGAAGCGGCCAAAGAATTCCGAGAGGCTGTCGACCGTCATAATAAGGGCACATACCATGCGGAGCGCAGATCGGATTCGTAAATAGGTCTATACTAGTACTACCGGCAGCTTTCGGCCTGCCGGTATTTTTCGTTCAAAATGCCCTTCATTTTCCACGGAAACTGCCGAAATAAAGAATAAGGCACCATATACAACCGAAAGGAGCGAGATCCAGATGAAAATCAATAACAATATGAACATCCCGCGTATCAATCCGTACAAATCCAACCAAATCAAAACGGAACAGGCAAAGGAACTGACGAAGGTAAGGGCGGACAAAATCGAAATCTCGTCCGAAGCGAAACAACTATCTGAAACATCAGCTTTCACACTTGAACGGAAAGAACGCGTCCAACAGCTGAAAGCGCAAATCCAGGACGGCACGTATAACGTGGATGCCGAAAAGCTCGCGTCCAACCTGGTCAACTATTTCAACATCAAGAAATAAGGAAAGAAAGCAGGAAAAGACATGTCCATCACACCCATCCTGGCGTCACTCGACAGCCTTGAAAAACTTCATAGAAGTCTGCTGCGGCTCGCATACGACAAAACGAAGCTCATCAAAGAAGGGGACATGATCGGACTCGACCAGATGCTGAAAGACGAGCAAGCGCATCTGGCCGCCATCGTGCAGATGGACAAACAACGGCAGCGGGCCGTAGAGCAATACTTGGCGGATCAGGGAAGACCCGTCACCGGCGAACCGACCGTGGCCGACCTGCTCGACGCTGCGCCGGAAGCGGAAAAGCAACAACTGGCGGAGGCGAGGGACCGTCTCCTGCATGCGATTCATGACTTGAAATGGCAGAACGATCTGAATCAGAAACTGACCTACCAATCCCTTCAGTTCGTGAATCTATCGCTGGACATGGTCCGGCCGCGCCCGGAGTCGGTCAACTACTCAAAAACGGAAGTACAAGGAAATCAAACCCGAAAGTTGAAAGACCTACCCACTTTCGACACCAACGCCTGAGGAGGAAACTAAACATGCGCTCCACATTCATGGGACTCGAAACAAACAAACGCGGACTCTTTACCCAACAATCCGCACTCTATACAACCGGCCACAACATCTCAAACGCCAACACACCCGGCTACTCACGCCAACGCGTCAACATGCAGGCAACCGCCGGCTTCCCAGGCGTCGGTCTCAACACCCCAACGATGCCCGGCTTCCTCGGAACAGGCGTCGAAGCCGGTTCCATCCAACGCATCCGCGACTCCTTCGTCGACCAGCAATTCAGACAGGAATCGAATAAGCTGGGATATTGGGAATCGCGGTCAAAGGCGATTTCGCAGATGGAGGATGTTTTGGCTGAGCCGTCAGAATACGGTCTCCAGAAATCATTGAGTGAATTCTGGTCGTCTTTGCAACAACTCGCAACTGATCCTCAAAATGGTGGGGCACGCGCAGTTGTTGTGGAGCGTGGGGTGGCGGTAGCCGATTCGTTCAACTATATGCACAAATCCCTTGAAGAGATCCAGACGAATCTCGGTAAAGAAATCGGCGTTAGCACAAAAGACATTAACTCCATCCTCGAACAGATTGCTGACTTGAACCGTCAAATCAGCGAAGTAGAACCGAATGGTTATATGCCGAATGACCTGTATGATGCGCGTGATGTACTGCTTAATGAACTATCAACATATGTACCAATTGAAATCAACTATCAAAAATCAGGTGGACGTGCATTGGCTATTGCAGAGGGTACTGTCACAGTAAGTATTAAAACAAATGGCGATCCTATTACAGTTATCAAAGGGAAAGATTTTGCTAAGATGAATGTAGATAATGCAGACACTGAAGGTAACCCAAAAAGTCCTGTAGATATGATATCTTTCACCTTTACAGCGAACGGCCAAGCAACAGGGGGTAATCTTAACGTAACTGCAATGCAAAAGTCGGGAAAAATGAGATCTTTAATAGATTCTTACGGTTACAATGATGGAGATGTCAAGGGGCTGTATCCTGACATGCTTGCTAAATTAGATAAGATGGCTATGGAATTTGCAACAGAGTTTAATAAAGTGCATAAAGAAGGAACGGATCTCGATGGCCAAGCAGGGGATGATTTTTTTGCTACTAGAGATGGATCCACAACAATTAATGCAGGGAACATAACTGTCACGAATGAATTAATTAATAATCCAAATCGGGTAGCCGCCTCGACTTCTAAAGATGTAGATCCAGCCGAGGTCGGAAACGGTCAAAACGCCAAAAAATTGGCGGATGTCTTATTTGCTCCATTAGGTACTAATGGTAGTGGCTTAGACGGTTCCACCGTCCAATCCTATTTCGCAGGCATCATCGGCGAACTCGGTGTCCAAGGACAGCAAGCCGACCGGATGACATTCAATACAACAACCTTACTCGGAGCAGTATCCAACCGAAGAGATTCAATCAGTTCCGTTTCTTTGGATGAAGAAATGACGGACATGATCAAATTTCAACAGGCATATAACGCATCTGCTCGCATGATTACTGTGGTGGATGAAACCCTTGAGAAAATCATTAATGGTATGGGTGTTGTAGGTAGATAAGAAGGGGGCAGTTTAAATGCGTGTTACACAATCAATGCTTTCTAATAATATGCTTCGTAATCTCTCGTCAAGTTACAATAAAATGGGCAAACTGCAAGAACAACTGAGTTCCGGCAAAAAAGTAAACCGCCCATCCGATGATCCAGTCGTTGTAATGCGAAGTTTGGGCTACGGCATGCAGGTTGATAAGGTTGCACAATTTCAAAAGAATTTAGGTGAAGTCCACAATTGGCTAGATAGTTCCGATGATGCGCTTAATGGTGTCGGGGAAGTGCTTCATCGTGCAAGATCCCTAGTTACAAACGCGGCGAATACGGGGGCGATGACGGAAGATGATCGCAATAAGATAAAAGTGGAATTGGAGCAAATGCAACAGCAATTGAGGGACTTGGCAAATACAAAAGTCGGAGATAAATATATTTTTAGTGGAACAATGACAGATAAACCTTTGTATGACGGATCATATCCTGCATTGAGTTCGGATGATCCTGCTAATCCATCTGACCCAACGGCATATGAAAAAGTTGTTGAAATTGAAGTGTTCGATGGAGTTAGTTTAAGAGTAAATACAGCGGCAGGGCAAATGTTTAAAGAGATAGACAAGTTGTTCAATGATATTCAATCTAATACTGACGACAGTTATGATTTTGGAGGAGCAATTTCTGAAATCGATAAATTAATGGAATCAGTATTAACCAATCGTGCAGATATCGGAGCACGCTCTAATCGAGCAGAATTAATGGGGAACCGACTTGAAATGCAGGAAGGCGCGGCCAAAAAGCAACGATCCGAAAACGAAGATATCGATTATGAAAAAGTGATCACCGAAATGATCACCCAGGAATCCATCCACCGTGCCGCACTTTCAGTAGGTGCACGCATTATTCAACCCTCGCTTGTTGATTTCTTACGATAAAATAAACCAGAAGCGTTTGGACCTGTTCCAAACGCTTTCTTAAAAGGTGAAGCCTATGAATATCCCACAACTCCAAATCCAAACAAACCGCGGCATGCTAGTCCTGCAAATCGACAAGCCAATTCAGGAAATCGAACAGCCCAAGGCGACACAACACATTGAACAACCTGCCGCCATACTGGAGATGTCGACTACCCGATCACAGCTATCCATAGATACCACTGAAAATCGTGCTGACATTGACATGAAAAGTGCACTTCGCCGCGGAAACGAAAACGCACAATACGGTATGCAACAAGTGATGGAAGGCATCGCCCGCCGAGCGCAGGAAGGCCAGCAGCTCGTCCGAATCGAAAACGGTGGCAACGCCATGGTAGACATCGCCAAACAAAACACCGAGCGGCCCATCGCCCCGCTAGGTATTCGTTTTGTTGGAGACCGGGTGAAAGTTAAGACCCATATATCGCCAGGAACGCTCGATATCCAAGCGACATCGCAAAAACCAGTCCATGACGTACAAATTAACAAACCAATTCATAACTATACGCCTGGCAAAGTAACGGGAGTCATGGAGCAATACCCATCCATACAAATCGATTTTAAATGGTAGAGACCAAAAGAACGGGAGAGCTCGTTCTTTTTTTATTACTCTAAGAATGGTACGCTAAATTTATGATTACAATAAAGGAGCGAATCCAATGCAAATCCAGACCAAATTCCACGGACTAATTGACATCCAGCAATCCCAAATATGGGAATTTCCGAAAGGCATCCCCGGCTTTGAGGATGAAAAAGAATTCACCCTACTGGAAATCGAAGGCAACAACATTTTCCGAGTACTGCAATCCGCGACAACAGCGGAAGTAGCATTTATCGTCGCCAATCCGTATACCTTAATCAAGGAGTATTCCTTCGACATCGACGAACCGACGATTGAACTGCTTAAAATTCGACAACCGGAAGACATAATGGTGTTAGCCGTCCTATCCGTCAATCAACCATTCGACGCTTCGACAATCAACCTGCAAGCGCCGCTCATCTTCCAACTCCACAACCGGAAAGCGAAGCAGATGATACTCAACGACAACCATTTCAACGTCCGCCATCCTATCGGTAAAGGAGGTACCTACTAATATGCTAGTTCTATCACGAAAAGCGAACGACACTATACAGATTGGCGACGACATCGAAATCCGCATTCTGGAAGTCAGAGGCGATACCGTCCGTATCGGCATCGAGGCACCGAAATCCGTGGACATCCTGCGCGGCGAACTTGTCCAATCGATTTCAGACACCAACACTGAAGCAATCACACTCGACGCAACGCTATTCTCCCAACTATTAAAAAAGAGATAATCCACAACAATACCACAAACCAGCGTGCCAGGAAAGGGTGTCATTCCTGGCATACCGTATATAGAAATGCACACCTTTTCGCCACATTTCTTTCACAATCCCCTAAAGAAAACCAAAAAACTTCTCTCAAACTACTAAACACTCTACCCAAACATCCGATATTAGTATTGTAAGCGGCAGGAAAGAGTATCGGCCGGCTCTCAACTCCGCCAAACAAAACGGGTCACAAGGAAGTGAACCCAACAAACACTCAAGGAGGAAATTACAATGAGAATCAACCACAATATCGCGGCACTTAACACACACCGCCAATTAGGAGCAAACAACACAAACGCTTCTAAAAACTTGGAAAAACTTTCATCAGGTTTAAAAATCAACCGTGCAGGAGACGACGCGGCAGGACTAGCAATTTCAGAAAAAATGCGTGGTCAAATTCGTGGGTTGGATATGGCTCAAAAGAACGCACAAGATGGTATTTCTTTGATTCAAACTGCCGAAGGTGCTTTGAACGAAACACATGCAATCCTTCAGCGTATGCGTGAGTTGGCAGTTCAATCTTCAAATGACACAAATACAACGTCTGACCGTGCGGAACTTCAAAAAGAGGTTGCCGAGTTGACAACAGAAATTACTCGGATTGCACAAAATACTGAGTTTAACACTAAAGTTCTAATGAGTGGCGGATTAAACACTACTGGTTTGAAATTCCATATCGGAGCAAATAAGGGACAAGATATTACTCTCAAAATTGGTGACATGTCTGCAAAAGGCCTCAGCGTTAGCGGGCTTTCAATTAGTGGGCAAACAAGTGCGAACACAGCTATTGAAACAATCCAAAAAGCTATTGATAAAGTATCTGCTGAACGTTCAAAACTGGGTGCGAACCAAAATCGCCTAGAACACACAATTAATAATCTTGGAACTTCTTCCGAAAACCTAACAGCCGCAGAGTCCCGTATCCGTGATGTCGATATGGCGAAAGAAATGATGGAGTTCACAAAGAACAATATCTTAACTCAAGCAGCACAAGCTATGTTAGCACAAGCCAATCAACAACCACAAGGCGTCCTTCAATTGCTTCGTTAATCCGGTTAATAAAACACGATCCGAGTTACTGGATCGTGTTTTCGCTGTTTATTTGAAAGTATTTGAATATTGTTGCAAGGATATATTCCTCCAATTGGTCACATAAGCTCCTCCCTCTGTGCAATTATACAAAGGTAACCCATGATGCTCTTCCGCATACTTTTCAAACCAATCGCGGTAAATGGATAAGTTTTTTGAGGTGAAGATCAATCCATTTCTTTCATAATTTTCGACTTGTAATTGGTTTGAAGTCACAATAATATTTTTTTGTAAATGTGCTCCCTTCGCATGACTTTGCCCCTCCGTATAAGCTAAATCTTGACCGACTAAAGCAACGGACTTTGCACCCAGCCACACCATTGTATCCAATAAGCTAGTGGCAACAGATCCGCCTGTTTGAATAATTGGTTCTTTATTTTCTTTTGCTCTAATTTCCGCTTCAGGAAATCCATGTTGATACACAATGTATCTTTCACCAGAATGTAATAGTATAGTTTCATGAAAAGCGGTGCTCAAATAAAGCAACTTAGCCTCAGGTATATGAATATTTGATAATTGGGTAAGTGTAGCCACTTTTGGATCGCTTACCATAAAAAAGTCAGGAATGACCTCGGCTTGAAGTAAAGGTTTAATTGCTGTGCCGACTGCACCAATTGTTATCTTTCCCTCCTCTTTAATAGTTTTCAAAAGAGGGAGTTGTTTACTAAGAGATGGTCCTGCTGAAACCAAAATCATTGGTCGGTTGCTATACGTATCTTTTAAATCCTTAATGCCCGGATCATTTAGTGAAATATTTTTATGAAAGTTCTCGTATAAAGATTCGACTTGTTGGTATATTGTGCGCTGATGATATTGTAATTTTTTCAATAAATTAAATATTGAAGAATACTCGGATGGAAATATATCCAAACCACTTTTATGGATTCCTATGTTGGTAGAACTAAAAGGTGAAAAAACTTGTTTTTGCTCCTTTTTTGAAAGTCTAGAAAAGGAAAAGAGGTCTACATTGTTTAAATTTGATAATTGTTTATAAAAAATGCTATTTAGAAACCATGAATAGTATTCATCATTAAATTCTATTCCGATAATCTTTTGACTTTTATATTGCAGTGCTAGTTTTTTAATATGATAACCCGCCCCAAGGCCAATAACTAATACATCTTCGTTTTGCTTTAAAACCTTGCTTAAGTTTATCACCCATGTGTCCGCTTCATTTTCAGGATTATATTTACTGTGAAAAATATTTGTTTTGCCGTTATATGTCACTTTAACTGTTGGGACAGTTTTGGTATTTATTAAGGAAATATCCAACAGACAAGCAGCCCCTTTCATGAATAGAAATAAAATGTTTATTGAACATTATACACTATCTTGGTCCATACATATTAAACTATAAATTTTAGGTTTAGAACCGATATAAACACTGACTATGTTACACTTTATATAAAAACATCACCTGGAGGCGTCCTTCTGTGGAACTTATCTTTCAACAGGAAATTATCACCTTTGACGGCACACCTACTGCCGAAGAGGTTATTGTAAAAATAAATGAATTGCTTGAGAACGGGTACTATTTCAGTCATTTTATTGTGGACGGCGAGGAAGTACATGGAGAACATGAGGATTTTTTAGAGCGGTATCTCGGCCAGTTGGTTCGGGTTGAAGTCATTGCAAAGACGGTGAAGGAGTTCGTCAATGACCTGTTCCTTTCTGCCGAAGAATATTTAGAGCGAGCCGTTCCGGAACTGCCAATTTTGGCGGAGGAGTTTTACGATAATCCAAAACCAGAGACCTGGGGCAAACTGGACGATCTGTTAGGCGGGCTGCAATGGTTGGACGGGATGCTTATGGTGATCGGCCAAAATGGAACGGTACCATACAATTGGGAAACTTATTTGACGATTTCCTCCTCAATGCAGGAAGAGATCCGCAATTTCGCAGAGGCAATTGAAAACGAAGACAATGTCTTGATCGGCGATATTATCCAATACGAGATCTTGCCAAATTTTGAAGAACTTGGTAATGAAGTGAAAAAAACGATTGACAATGAGGGAATGCGTCATGATCTTAATTGATAATCGCAATATTCTGCGCCTGAAGGACAAGGAGTTGCTAAATCGACTGTCAGAACTTGAAGAGCAAGAGCCGAGTGGCAATGTCGTAGTCGAAGAAGCAAAGACTGGCTTACCGACTATAAAAGTACACCTAGACGGGCGGACACAATATCTCCAAAGCAAATATGATCCAGAGCAAGAAGCAGAACGATTCGTAGGGAAGATTGAAGAAGAGTCTGTTAAGCATGTCTTGTTTATTGGAATCGGGTTAGGGTATCATATTAAGAAATATTTGGAGAACCATCGTGATCTGAAATTCTCAATTTACGAACCCAATGAAGAAGTCTTGCTTCATTGTTTATCAACTTTTTCACTGGAAGAGCTGCCCGTCCGGAATCTAATGAAAATTTTTATGGGAACGGACCAAGATAAGGTTGAACAAACAATCCAGCACATTCTGGTTTCCTCTAACGATATATTAAAGATTATTACCTTGCCTGTCTATGAAAAATTGTATGTGGAACAAGTCAATTTTATCTTAGAGAAAGCACTAAGCTCATTAAAGCACAGGCACATGAATCTTGCGGTAAATGCAGCATTCCAAAAACGCTGGATAATCAACTCAATCAAAAATTTTCCTACCGTGCTAAAAACACCAAATATTTTGCACGACATTGACCGCAGCGCATTTGTTGGAAAACCTGCTATTATCGTGGCTGCAGGGCCGTCGCTCAATGAAGAGTTTGAAAATCTTCGATATATCAAAGAATATGGGCTGGCTTATATTTTCTCGGTTGGTTCCGCAATCAATGCCCTGATTGAACATGGGGTTTATCCAGATGCGGCTTGTACGTATGATCCGCAAGACATTAACTATCGGGTTATTCAGCGGATTAAAGATGATAACATTATTGACATCCCATTGATTTTTGGGAGCAGTGTTGGTTTTGAAACAATTGAAAATTATCCGGGCCAATTACTGCATATGATTATGAGCCAAGATACAGTTGCTCCGGCATTAGTGAAATACAAAGATGATTCGAGCTTGGATTTTGTATATGATGCACCGTCGATTGCAGTGGTCGCATTCCAATTGTTGATAAAGTTGGGTGTCAGTCAAATTATCTTAGTGGGCCAAAACCTTGCATATATTTCCGATAAACACTATGCACATGGAATCGACTATGGTACAGACAGTCAAACGGTGATCGAAGAGAAATTGAAATCTGCGATTGTAATTAATGATGTTCATGGGAATCTAGTAAAAACGACAGATGGATTTAATAGGATGAGGCAGGAACTTGAAATGTATATATCAACTTATCCAAGCGTCAAAGTCTGGAATACCACTAAAGGTGGGGCAGCTATTCAAGGTACAGAATTTATAGCTTTAGCGGAATTAATGGAAAAACAGCTCCGCCAACCGGTAATCAGAGAGAATTGGGCGACAGGACATAATTCATATGATATAGCTTATGTTGAAAATCAGTTTCAATTTCTAGATAAACAGGCAGAAGTTCTGCAAAACGTTATTCATAGAGCAATTACAATTATCCAAGCCATTCAAACAGTCTTGCACGATCGGAAAATAGGTCATCTTGAAATAAATTACACAAAATTAGATTCAGTAATTGAGAAAATGAAACAGAATTCATTTTATAATATTTTCCTTGAACCAATGATTCGTGTCCAGCAAGATCGGCTTTCGCAAAATATTCAAGGTGTTAAATCTGAAACGATTGCTAGAAAAAAAGCGGAAATTATTATTAAGGAATTTGGAACCTTTTTATCGGAGTGTGCACGGGACTATCAGTTGGCTTTTCAGCTTTATCAAGAAATGAAAACTGAAACAATTTTATATTGAAAGAAGTGGTCACATGTTACAAGGAAAGATAGTTTTAGTCACAGGAGGAACCGGTTCTTTTGGCAAGAAGTTCATTAGAAAGGTATTGACAGAAGATGTGAAAAAAGTGATCGTCTTCAGCCGGGACGAATTAAAACAGTATGAGATGAAACAGGAATTTACTGATCCGAGAATCCGTTTTTTTATTGGAGATGTGAGGGATAAGGATCGGCTATACCGGGCGTTTGACGGCGTTGATATTGTTATTCATGCTGCCGCTATGAAACATGTCGATGCCTGCGAATACAATCCGTTTGAAGCGGTAAAAACAAATATCCACGGCGCACAAAATGTCATAGAAGCAGCAATAGATCGCAAAGTGGAGAAAGTCATCGCGCTCAGTACTGACAAAGCGGCCAGCCCTGTCAACCTTTATGGGGCAACAAAGTTAGCCTCTGATAAACTTTTTGTAGCGGCCAACTCTTATGTAGGGGACAAGGATACCAAATTCTCAGTAGTTCGTTACGGAAATGTTGTAGGCAGTAGAGGGAGCGTTGTTCCGTTCTTTAAAAAAATCAAAGAAACTGGAAAAATTCCAGTCACTGACCCTCGTATGACACGTTTTTGGATTACTTTGGATCAAGGTGTTCAGTTTGTTTTGGACAACTTGGAGCGCATGCAGGGCGGAGAGATATTTGTACCAAAAATTCCAAGTATGAACATTGTAGATCTTGCTAAAGCGATTGCTCCTGATTGTGATATTGAAATTATCGGTATTCGCCCTGGGGAGAAATTGCATGAGGCGATGATATTGGAAGATGATGCCCGGCATACGCGGGAATTCGATACTTATTATGTGATTCAGCCGGAATTTTCTTGGTGGTCAGAGAAGTCCATTGAAACGGGAGAGACATTATCAGAAGGTTTTAAATATACAAGTGATATGAATAAGGATTGGTTGTCAGTTCCTGAGTTGCAAAAAATGGTAAATGAAGTGTGAGGAAGTAAAATATGAATATTAATAAACAAATACTATCCAATATAAGTGAAATTGAAAATAGAAAGCGATTCTATGAACTTTATTCGATTAACCCATTACCCGAAGATGAAGTGTTGACTAATTTAGGATTATTTATCAACAGACAAACCCTTTCTAGAATTATATTTATGAATGAGTTATACCAAAAAATAGTTAATGTCCATGGAGTAGTTATGGAATTTGGAGTTAGATGGGGACAGAATTTAGCATTATTTGAATCATTTAGAGGCATGTACGAACCGTTTAACTTCACAAGAAAAATAATTGGTTTTGATACATTTGAGGGATTCCCCACAATTCATGAAAAAGACGGTAATTTAAATAAAATAAATGACTACTCGGTCACAGATGGTTACGAGAAATACTTGGAAAAAATATTACAATATCATGAAAATGAAAGCCCGATCAGTCACATCAAGAAATTTGAATTAATAAAAGGAGATGCCACAAAAACATTAGCTAAGTATTTGGAAAAAAACCCTGAAACCTTAATTGCATTTGCATACTTTGATTTTGATTTATATGAGCCCACAAAAGCTTGCTTACAGTTGATTAAAGACCGTCTTGTAAAAGGAAGTATCATTGGTTTTGATGAATTAAATCACCCAAAGTTTCCAGGAGAAACACTCGCTTTTATGGAGGTCTTAGGGGCAAATAATTATACTTTACATAGATCCATCTTATCGCCATATATGTCGTATGTGATTATAAGGTGAACTAATTAATACAGAATAGAAGGAGAACTTTTATGAGTAGTATCGTGCATGAATATACTCAATCCTGGGAAAAAGGAATACATCGGATCATAGATTGTAAGACGTGTGGTTTCAAACATCTTTATCCGTTTCCTTCAGAGGAAGATTTAAATAAATTTTACAGAGAGAAATATTACTCGGAAATTAAGCCTCAAGACTACAAGGAGTTATCAGTAGAAGAGGTAGAAGAGAAAACAGATAATGTAATGTTAAACCAGTCTTACTCAAAAATATATGAGAAGGTCGAAAAATCAATCGATTGTAAGAGCGACACGGAATTAACAATGATTGACGTTGGGTGCGGAAATGATTTGCTTTCTCTTTATTTTCAACGAAAGGGCTGGAAAAGCATTGCTATTGAACCGAGCAAAGAAGCGTCAAATTATCTAAAACAATTTGGATTACAAGTAATAGATAAGCCCGTTGATAATATTAAAGAATTTCCAAAAGAAAATTTAAAGTTTATTAATATTCAATTCGTATTGGAACACTTAGCTAATCCAAGAGGTTTTCTTAAAAAGGCCTATAAAGCACTGGAACCGGGGGGAATTTTGCGTGTATGTGTTCCAAATGATTTCAGTGAGGGACAGTTGGCTTATAAAGAATATTTTAACGAAGATTATCATTGGGTTACCTATCCGGACCACATCAATTATTTTACTTTTGAATCGTTAGAGTTATTATTAAAGGAGCATGGATTTAAGGAAGTATATAAGATTAGTAACTTTCCATTAGAATTTTTATTACAAAGCGGATTAAATTACTATGCAGAACCAGCCTATCAAAGAATGGTTAGTAAGATTGTTAATTGTTTTGAGTCAAGTTTTCGTGATACGGGAAGAGAAGTGAAGCTGGAGGAGCTTTATGAGAAACTTGCCGAAATCGGCCTAGGTCGATCAATATATATGTATGCTCAAAAGCCGCTGTAACTTTTTGAGAGGGATAATTGAAATGAACTTTTTGATAACTAGTGTTTCCCGAAAGGTAACATTAATAGAAAATGTGAAGGATGTAGCGAAACGACTAGGAAGCTCAGTGATTTATGGAGGTGATTTAAATGAAAAATGCATTGGGCGTTATTTTGTTGATGAATTTTGGTGGATGCCACCACTCGATGATCTAGCAGTCTCAGACTTTATCAGTTACTGTCAGCAAAATCAAATCTCATTTGTTATTCCAACGCGAGATAAAGAACTTTTATACTTTGCAAAAAACCTTTCGTTACTTGAAGAGAATGGCATATTTGTAATGGTGTCAGGATTGAGTGCGCTGAATCATACAAGTGACAAACTGAAATTTTATCAGTATTTAAAAGATAGAGATTATAGTGCAATAGAAACATCGTTGAATCTAAAGACGGTTTCCGGTAATTATTTTGTAGTGAAAGAGCGATTTGGGTCGGGTTCAAAAAGATTGTATTTAAAAGTAAAGGAAGAAGAAGCTATAAAAGTAGCTAGACATTTGGATGCAGCCATTTATCAGCCTTATATTGAGGGAATAGAATTTAGTATTGATGTTTATGTAGACCAGGTTGGTAAGAGCAAGGGAGCAGTTGTCCGGGAACGAGTGCTTGTCGTAAATGGAGAATCACAAATCACAAGAACTGCACGACTCCCTGAGTTGGAAAAACTGGCTATGGAACTTGCCGAAGTTTTAGATCTTCGGGGGCATGTTATGTTCCAGGCAATCGTAGACGAAACAGGAACCCCCCATATCATTGAATGTAATCCCCGTTTCGGCGGGGCTTCCACTTTAAGTGTCGCTGCTGGATTAGACAGCTTTTATTGGTTTTTCCTTGAATCAACAGGGAAATCATTAGAGGACATCCCTTTTACTCGAAGTGAAAAAGAGTTGACACAAGTTCGATATGCAAAGGATTTGATTTTTTGAAAGTCATCGTTTTTGATATGGATGATACTCTATACGATGAATACACATATGTCCGAAGTGGCTTCTATGAAGTCGCTTCTTTCTTATCCAGTCAAATCAGAGTAAATCCCGAGTCGTTGTTTGAGTGGATGTGGCAACGTCTTCAAAGCAGTGGAAGGGGAGCTATTTTCGATGATTTGCTCAAAGAGTTTGACTGTTACTCAAAAAAATTGGCCCGTAAATGTTTAAGTGTATACCGCTTTCATAATCCAGAAATCTCGTTGTCTAAAGAAGCAGTTTTTTGTCTCGAGCAACTTAAGGATTTTCCCTTGTACCTTGTAACGGATGGGAATAAAATTGTCCAGCATAAAAAAGCACAAGCCCTCGGTCTATATGAACGGATGAAGCATTGCTATATCACTCATCGGTATGGAGTAGAGCGGGCAAAGCCTTCCCCCTATTGCTTTCTCCATTTATTAAAAAAAGAAAATGTTGAAGCTGCAGATGTAGTTTATATAGGGGATAACCCTACAAAAGATTTCGTTGGGATTAAACCCCTAGGATTCCGAACTATCCGAGTGATGATTGGACAACATAAGGAAATTAAAGTGGCGCCTGAGTATGAGGCGGAATTTAATATTAACTCTTTAACTGAGCTACCGATGACATTGGTGAAAATATGGCCTGAGATAAAGGAAGTGATCCAATGAAAACAATCGTCATCATCCAAGCAAGAATGGGGTCGTCCCGCTTGCCAGAAAAGGTGTTGAAACCGCTAGGGACTACGGATGTACTGAACTATGTCACTGCACGCTGCAAGCAGATTCAAGGGATTGAAGAGGTGATCGTAGCAACATCGGTGCTTCCACAGGACGACGCAGTGGAAAAGTGGTGTAGGGAAAAGGGTATCGTTTGCTTCAGAGGGGCGGAAGATGACGTGTTGGACCGTTACGTGCAATGCGCGAAAGAATATGAACCGGAGTATGTCATTCGTGTCACTGCGGATTGTCCGTTTGTCGATTTTGAGATGGCTACCGATATTGTAAAGTTGATGGAACGCGAGCGTGTTGATCTTATTAATCTTGCCGGCAATCTACCAAGAGGACTTGCGGTTGAAATGATTTCTTACAAATCGCTTCTGTACATCCATGGGCATGGTAAGGAACACCGACACCGAGAGCATGTGACATATTATGCGTATGAACAACCTAAAGAATTTTCACATGCCGCCTATTCCGTGCCGATGGATCGACAATATCCTAAATTACGGATTACATTGGATACGGAAGAGGATTATCAAGTCTGCCAGGCAATTGCCGACCATTTCCAAAATGAACTTGTATCCAGTACGGATGTCTTACAGTTTTTGAATGATAATCCTGACGTTTCGAAGTTGAATGCACATATTGTACAGAAACCGGTAACTTGAAATGAAGGTGCTCATACGGACAGATGCCTCTACGGAACTAGGTTCAGGACATGTCATGCGCTGTTTGACCGTGGCTGGATTGCTGCGAAATAGAGGTTGCGATATAACATTTATGATGGAAGATCTACCTGGGAGTTTGATTGAATATGTGCAAGCTAAAGGCTATCCCGTCACTCAAAAGTTCCAACAAACGGATTTGTGTATTGTAGACCATTATGGAATAGATGTAGCTTGGGAAAGGTCTGTGCGTCCAATGGCAAAAAAAATAATGGTTATCGATGATTTGGCCAATCGGCGGCATGATTGCGACCTGTTGATTGACCAGAACATGGTCCCCCATTATAAAAGTCGCTATGATTGGTTAGTGCCCGAGCATTGTGTTCAGTTGCTTGGACCTCAATATTTGATCATGCGGGATGAGTTCATAAAAGAGCGAAAGAAGATGCGGCTTCGAAACAATCAGATGGAACGACTGCTTGTTTTTATGGGAGGCAGTGACCCGACAAATGAGACGATGAAGGTTTTAGAGGGGTTAGAAAAGAGTAAGAAGGAATTTCAACATGTCGATGTGGTCGTTGGTTCTTCGAATGTGAATAGAGCAGCTATTGAGAGGGTTTGTGTGGGAAAAGGATTTCATTATCATTGTCAAATTGATTATATGGCAGAGTTGATGGGACAAGCTGACTTTTCCATAGGCGCGGGTGGCAGTACAACCTGGGAACGGTGTTATGTCGGATTGCCTTCCTCCAGTACAATTGTAGCTGAAAACCAAGTCGTGGCTACTGAAACGGCGGCAACGTTGGGCGTTGCGTGGAATCTTGGCTGGCATAAGAAAGTTACAGCTGAAACGTATGAGGAATTGATTTCTTCTTTGACGGAGGGAAGGGATGAGTTGCAGCAGATGAGCGAACTTGGATTGCGGTTGACAGCATCTGAAAACCCGAATCCTTGCATTGAAATGATAATGGAGATGATGCAATTATGAATATAGAGGATCGGCGAATCGGACCAAATGAAAAGCCATTCATTATAGCAGAAATGTCCGGCAATCATAACCAATCGCTGGAACGCGCACTGCATCTGGTCGATTTAGCGGCGGATGCAGGGGTGGATGCAGTCAAGCTACAGACATATACTCCAGATACAATGACACTTGATATCCATACAGGTGAGTTTTTCATTGAGAGTGATACGAACTTATGGAAGGGACAATCGCTTTACAACCTTTACAAGGAAGCGTACACACCGTGGGAATGGCATGAAGCGATTTTTGACCGTTGTAAGGAACGGGAAATTTTAGGGTTTAGTTCGCCATTTGACGAGACGGCGGTTGATTTTTTGGAGACGTTGGATGTTCCGGCTTATAAAATCGCTTCGTTCGAGAATGTGGATCTTCCGCTGATACTCAAAGTAGCGGCCACTGGGAAGCCGGTCATCATTTCGACAGGCATGGCCAGCATTGCGGAGCTGGATGAAGTGGTGCGGGCAGTTCGTTCAGAAGGAAATGACCAGCTCGTTTTATTGAAATGTACAAGCACGTATCCCGCTTCCCCGGAAAACTCAAATTTAAGGACAATCTCTCATTTGCGGGAGCTGTTTGGGACGGAAGTCGGATTGTCCGACCATACGATGGGCGTCGGAACCTCCATCGCAGCCGTCGCGTTGGGGGCATCCGTCATTGAGAAGCATTTTACGACATCGCGCGCGGATGGCGGGGTAGATGCAGCCTTCTCAATGGAACCTCATGAGTTGAAATTGCTTGTAGAAGAAACTGACCGGGCGTGGCAAAGCTTGGGTAGGATCCAGTATGGGCCGACCAATGCCGAAGTGGCTTCCTTGGAACACAGACGTTCTTTGTATATCGGTAAAGACTTGCAAGCTGGTGACGTCCTGACAAAAGACAATGTCCGCATAATCCGACCGGGACATGGACTTCCGCCGAAATATTTGGACGTCGTTTTAGGTAAAACGATAAAGATGGATGCGGCTAAAGGGACGCCTTTAAGTTGGGAGTTGCTGTTATGAAAAAAAGAGAAACCTTTCTTTCCTATGGAAAACAAACAATAGACGAAGACGACGTCGCGGCGGTAGTGGGAACACTACGGTCGCCTTTTTTGACGCAAGGCCCGAAAGTGGAGGAGTTTGAGCGGGCGATTGCCGATTATGTAGGAGCAAAGTATGCTGTAGCATTTGCGAACGGAACCGCTGCGTTGCATGGTGCTTGTTTCGCGTCGGGGATTATGCAAGGAGATGAAGTCATTACAACGCCAATTACATTCGCTGCAACGGCGAATGCGGTCTTGTATTGTGGAGGCACCCCGGTTTTTGCGGATATTAATGCCGATACTTATAACATTGATGCGAACGAGATCCCCAAAAAAATCACGCCTCAGACAAAAGCGGTTATCCCCGTCGATTTCACAGGCCAGCCCGTCGATTTGGATGCCATTATGGACGTTGCAAAAGAGAATAATTTGATTGTCATTGAGGACGGTGCACACTCATTAGGGGCAACGTACAAAGGGCGAAAAGTAGGTTCCCAAGCCCATATGACGATGTTTAGCTTTCATCCTGTCAAACCGATTACAACAGGAGAAGGTGGCATTATCACGACGAATTCCAAAGAGTACTACGAAAAGTTGAAATTATTCCGAAGCCACGGCATCACCAAAACGCCGTATTCAATTGAACAGGGCGATTGGTATTATGAAATGACGGATCTAGGGTTTAATTATCGGATGAATGATATACAAGCTGCGTTGGGCCTGTCTCAATTAAAGAAGTTGGATGGCTTTTTAGAACGACGTAGGGAGATTGCAGATCAATATAATGACCTGTTAGCTGATGTGCCGGGAGTGATTCCGCCGAAGCAGTTGGAGGATACTGAATCGGGATGGCATTTGTTTATGATCCAGTTGGACGAGAATGTGCTCAGTAAGACGCGGAGACAGATTTTTGACGAAATGCGAGCTGCTAATATTGGAGTGCATGTTCACTATATCCCGGTTTATTGGCATCCGTATTATCAGGAGTTAGGGTATAAGAGAGGTCAATGTCTGATAGCGGAAAAGTGGTATAAGCAAGCACTAACATTGCCGTTGCATCCAAAGATGACAAATGAAGATGTGAATTTTATTATTAGGATTTTAAAAAATATAATAGGAACTTAAGGAGGATCCTAATTTTTTTAATGGTTTAGTATTTTTTGGAGAGTGATTAACATGTATAAAAATATTTTTCTGGAGACAGCTAAAAATGGTAGTTTGACATGTAAGTATAATATAAATGGTAAATGGAAATATTTGTATTCGACTTATTTTCCTGAGAAAATAAAGGAAAAAATTAGTGTAAGTGGTAACACAGCATGTATAGTGCAATTAGGATTAGGATTAGGCTATGAACTTGAATATTTGAAAAAAAACACTAATAAGCCGATATATGTTATTGAAGCTGATTTACAATTTTACGAACTTCTTAAGTCAAACAGTGATCTTCTTAATAATGTTAAAGTTCTAGGAAAAGATAATTATAAAGAGATTCCATATGAATTTTCGGAAATCCAAGTTTTTGAAAATACTAACTTAATTCAATGTGATATACCTTTTTATACAGAGGTATTAAAATTTTTAAAGAGCGAAAGAAACTATAAGGAAATAGTGGGGATCTTCCCGCATGATACAATTGCAGCAGATTGTAAGGTTGCATTTGAGCAAATTGGATTTAAGACATCCATTCTAGCTTGGGCTAATGAATCAACAATATTGAACGAGATAATTAAAGCCAAACCAGATTATTTATTCTCAATTAACTTTAGCCCGACAGTCGCCAAGCTGAGTAATAGCTTGGGGATTCCTTACATCTCTTGGACAGTAGATACACCTGCTTATACTTTATATGAAAAAGAAAATTTGAATTATAAATACTCTTATATGTTCGTTTATGATAAGAAAGTTATGAGTGAACTTCGAGAACGAGGATTAAAAAATATACACTATATGCCAGTCGCCGCTAATGTTGACAGGTTAGGAGGAATTAATTCTAGAGAAGAAGGAAATCTGAAGTATGTTTCTGAGGTATCTTTTTTGGGAGGATCTTGTATCCAAAATGAATATATGACGTACTTTAAAGATAGATTAACACCCTCCCATATTAATCATATTGAAGAAATGATTCAACTCCAAAGCCAGACTAGTGAGTATATATTAAAAGAAATGGTCACTGATAACTTAGTTGATGAAATAGAGAATATAACAAGTTTAACGATAGACCGGCAGAAACATGAACTGCTCCCCAAAAGTGAAAAGTTTGCCTTTTTGTTAGGACGCTATCATTCTTATAAGGAAAGAAAGCTAATGATGCAGGAATTGGCTAAAGAATTTGATTTAAGTATATATGGAGATGAAGGATGGATTACAAAGACAGAAGCTAAATTAGAAAAATGTTATAAAGGATATGCTGAGCATTTTAATGAGATGCCAAAAGTATTTATGAACTCAATAGTAAACGTTAATATAACTAGATCATTTGTTGAAACCGGGTTACCTATGAGAGTGTTTGATGTACTTGGCTGTAAAGGTTTTTTAGCAACAAATCATAAATTAGATATAGATCGTTTGTTTTCTGATGGACATGATTTGGTTAAGTATCGCGATCTACAAGATTTAAAAGAATTAATACGTTACTATTTAAACCATGAAGAAGATAGAAATCGTATTCGGACTCAAGGTTTTGAAACGATTAGAAAATATCACACATATGAAATACGAATTAAAAATATCATGAATATTGTCAACCAGCTACAGAAGCGTGAGGGTTAAAAGACAATTATTTTTATCGAATTTCTATCAATGACGTGAGAAGTCAGGGGAGTCCGATTTTTCGGAAATTTCTTCCGGGTACGAGTTAATTTTGAGGTATTCGACAATATCATTCCTTTACTTTGAAATTAGAGTCCCAGAAGTTATTTCATTCTAATAGTTAAATGTTTAAATAACTTTAAAACACTAAAGAATAGGTGTAATTAATGGCTAAAAATTTGAGAGAAATTATCCAACCAGAATATATGAAAAAATTTGAGTGCATTGGTCCGGCCTGTGAAGATACTTGCTGCGCAGGGTGGAGGGTTACGGTAGATAAAGATACATTTAAGAAGTACAGAAATACTAACAATAAAGAGATGAAATCCGCATTACAAGAAAATGTTACCCGAAATCGTTCAGGAAAGTCGGATGCGGAATATGCGAAGATAAAAATGGATAACAGTGGAAAATGCACCTTGTTAGATGAAGGTGGTCTTTGTTCAATACAAAGAATCCTAGGTCCGGAATACTTGTCAAACACTTGTGCTGTATATCCTCGAAATTTAAGCTTGATAGATGGGGTCGTAGAGAAAAGTGCCGCCTTGTCTTGTCCAGAAATAACTAGATTAGTATTGCTGAATGAAGAGGGGCTTGGTTTTATACAAGACTTAGAGCCCGAAAACACAAGAGGTTTTGTGAAAAATAGCGGATTATCTAAAAATCAAGAAGAAAAGCTTTGGGAATTAAGGATTTTTATAATTCGAACGTTGCAAAACCGAACTTTGACAATAGAGAATCGGCTCATTGTAATTGGATTATTTTTAAAGAAGTATGAAGAGTTAAATGGAAAGTCCGTTGAAGAGCTTATCAAACAGTTTGATAGCTCCATAGATGATAAGACTTTATTAGCATCAATGCAACAATTGCCATCCAACCTTTCTTTCCAAGTTAACCTTTGCAAGAAATTAATTGAATATAGATCTAGCACTACTATCACCAGTGATCGTTATTTAGAATGTTTAGATGAAATGGTTAAGGGATTAGGCTTAGATCAGGAAGAAACTGAAGAAGCCATTCTTAAAAATTATAAGGTTGCTTACAGTGAATATTATATACCTTTTATGAGGGAACACGAATACATCTTGGAGAATTATTTGGTAAACTATGTTTTCTCAAATCTATTTCCTTTTGATAAAAAATCGATAACTAATAGCTTTTCAATGCTTATCATAAATTTTTCCCTTATTAAGCTGCATTTGATTGGTATGTCAAAGTACCATCGGCATTTAAGCAAAGAGTTAATTGTGAAACTTATACAATCTTATTCGAGAGTTATCACCCATAATGAATTCTACTTAATAAATGTGGAAAAAGCTTTAATGGATAATGGCTATGCTACGTTGGCGCATATGGTTGTGCTTGTTAAAAGCGGTAAATGATCAATAATCTGTCTAAGCATTTGACTGATTTCCTTCTTTCGTTCTTTATCACTATAATTACGTCTAGATTAAACCAATTTTTATTTGACCAGGTATGAAGTTTTGAGGAAGAAAAATTCTATTATCTTAAAACACCAGCTCTGAAGCGTAAAGGATATCGATAAGTTTAAAAGTTCGATAAACGCTCTTCATTACTTAAAAATCAAGCGGTTGTAAGAAAAATTAAAAGGAAAGAGTATTGAATATGGCTAGTAATCAAACTATCTCAATTCCAGCACACCACAATATTTATACAGGCTTATCCGACCGAGAACTGCAGATTGAATTTTATATACCTGAAACTGGGACTTCGAAAGAAACGGGTTTATTGCTATTAGTCCCCGGATTCGGCGGCAATATCGATTCAAAAGTATATAAGAAAATGCGGGGACAGCTTGCAGATGAATACAATTTAGTCACTGTGCAATGTTCCTTTTTTGGAAGAGAATTTATGCAAGGGCCGATAGCTTCACTTTGAAAAGCGGAGATCGGACTTTAATCGTTTTTCTTACGAATGAAGAAATGAAAGAGTTTCAATCCGATCCATCTGGCTTGTTGAGCCTCCTTTACACTAAATCAGTGACATTACCAGTGACAGCTAAACTTGATGAAACGATTGACAATTTTAATGACATGGGTTTTATGCAGGCGATTGACCTACTTACCGCTTTGGAGGCTGTTCAAATCATTCTTAAGGAGAACAACCTAGTATTCAATGAAAAGAAGGTTATTGGGTACGGCCATTCACATGGAGCATACCTACTGCATCTCAGTAATCGTTTGGCTCCTCACATGTTCTCATATATAGTTGATAATTCTGCATGGATTGAACCTGTATATCAATCGGGAAATCGCTATTTATTTCAAGGTTATGGATCTATGACTTTGCAAACCGAATTCGATTATCTGGCCAAGCGAATCATTGATGATAAAAAGGCGCTTAACTTGAGTACTTATATAAAAACTTCAAGAAAACTACACAGATTATTGCTTTTCAGGGTACCAATGACAATCTAATCGATCACCGTATAAAAGAAAAGATAGTATCCGATATAGAGCACTCGGAGTTTTTGTTGATTGATGAAAAAGACGTTGATCGATTCATTTTTAATTCAAATGCTCATGGGTTGAATGCAGACTTTTTGAACATGTTTGATTTTGCTTATAAGAAATTTGGGGATTTTAGAAGTCATGATGGAATGAAAAGTGCATGTTATGAGATGAGTTTATCTAAAACCGGAATTAAGGTGGATTATTCACAAGGCTTACCCATTTTTAGTTTTGAATTTTAATATCCATTGCGTAAGAGAGATTTAAATATTATCACCGCACTGTACTTTCTCCAACTTACAGTCTAAATATCTAATGAAACGACTGTTCACAAAACTACTCAATGGGGTGAAGGGGAAATGGAAAAGGGTTGGGCAAAGTCCCGTTAGAAACTTTTGGATAAATCTAATTGGACGGAGGCGACGTCGGTGGCGAATGAACTTCTAAATGCCGACTTTTCCTGGGCAAATGATGCTGCCAATTTGATTCAAGCGATTGACGGACCAACAAATACTTCCGCGTTAAATTCTGCCCGGTATGTTGCCACCAAGTATTTGAATCAGAAGCTAGACGAAGTAGGAAGCATTATGAAGTCATACATGGGCAGACTGGAGGTCAGACATTGAATGAGATTTTGAATCAAAAAATTAAAATCTTCTTTTGGAGAAACTGCCTTTATGGCAGAATTAAAGGCGAATGGAGTAGCAATTTTAGGAACTACTGGATTCCTGGATGGAACCGGAAGTATTATTCAAGAATTAATGGGCGCTTGTGCACCAATGAAGAGATCATTAATGATGGAGAAAAACTATCAGATGAGAGGAGCCACTTTGGGATGCTTCCACCGAAAAGGATTCCTTGTCCACTCCATTCGTAGGTTACGTCACCGTGACAATACGGCTGTATGAACTTTCAAGTCGGAGCGAACGGCCAATCAATAGCTGTATTGATGCCAACATTACAACTGATACTTAAGGGCTCAGCCAAGTGAATGTGAAAGCTTTTATGCCCCAGTCTGTTTCTTTTTTATAAACATGCTATTCAAACCATTTCAGCACAGCGCTCCAAATTCGGGGCATTACAGAACCGCCTGGAACATACTCTTGCGTTTACGGACCAATATCGCGAATAACTAACTCACCACACCCGTATCGCGCATTTTTAGGACGTCGACATGTCCGGGGTAGTCATGCAGATGACGAAACGGAACATCCTATTCTAGTGATTCTAGCATCCAAAGAAATGCTCGCCCACGTCAACCGGCATCCGGAAGGATCTTGCAGTTGCTGCGGTGAATAATATCATCAGCTGTTTGGGTATGGAAGGGGGCTCATGAAACAGCCCCCTTCAACCTTTCTCTCAGCTCCTTTTTATCCACTATTCCATATGGAGTGAGTGGTAGAGAATCATAAAACTTTAATACTATCAGTACGTCGATTAACTCCTGATAGGTCATCTCTTTGTCATTCATTTTCATAACCCACTTGTCTACGTATTTTGGAAGCTCTTAATAAAATTAACGGCCAATGAATGCTCTCATTTTAGAAATCTTCCTACATCAAGCCAGGCAAAAACAAGATTAGCTTCGGGAACGCGAGGAATATGACTAAGATGAATAAATCGGCAATGATAAAAGGTATGGACCCTTTGATGATATCCCCGTATTCGCTCCCTTTCACTACCCCTTGAATCATGAAAATACTGATCCCGAATGGCGGGGTGACTAGCGAAATCTCTGCCAGGAAAACGACAATGACACCGAACCAAATCGGGTCAAACCCTAATTGAATAATGGCTGGCAGGATGATCGGTATCGTTAAAAACATGGCAGAGATCATATCGATAAACATTCCTAAGAATAGATACATTAAGCAGACAAAGACCATGATTGTCATAGGACTGACATTAAGACCTGTGAGAAATTCCGAAACAAATGCTGGGATTTGTGTAATCCCCAAAAAATACCCGAATAAAAACGAAGAAATGACGATAAAGAATACGGTTGCGGACGTTTTAATTGTTTCTATAATAGAAGAGGTAAAACCGCTCCATTTCAATTTTTTGGTTACAATTGTAATAACGAAGGCAATGGCTGCTCCGACCGCCCCGGCTTCTGTAGGGGTAAAGACTCCAAGATATAAACCAATCATGATCGAGCCAATGAGTATGGCGATTCCCCAAATCCCTTTTAACGAATGGACTTTTTCTTTGATGCTGTATTTTTGCGTTTTCGGTGCCCAGTCCGGATTTTTCTTTAGTACTACATAAATCGTGACAATATAGCTAAGGGTGATGATGATTCCCGGAATGATCCCTGCAATTAATAGTTTTCCAACCGGTTGTTCTGCTAAGATCGCATATATAATCATCAACATACTCGGAGGAATCATTTGGGCAAGGGGGCCAGCTGACGCAACGGCCCCGTATGCTAATTTTTTATTCACTCCAAGTCTTTCCATCTCGGGAATCGTAATCCTGGCCAATGTGGCGGTAGAAGCCGGTCCGGATCCGTTGGCTGCCCCGAAAGCGGCTCCGCCGATGATCGTTGCATATAAAATGCCACCGGGGATATTTCCTAACCATTTATTAAAAGAAGAAAACATATCGGTGGCAAGGTTTCCATAGTACACAAAGTAACCCATTAGTAAAAAAAGCGGGATTACTGTGAATGTATAGCTAGCAACAGTGGAATAGGGAACTAGCCCCATTAACTTTAATGTGGGATTCAATCCGCTGATAGACCAATAACCGAAAAAGCCGACAGCAGCCATTGATAATGCGACAGGTACTCGTAGTAACAACAACCCGATAAGTACGACTAAACCTACAATGCCTATAACTAAAGCTGACAAATTTCATCACCACTTTATTTGGGATTTTCTTCTTCCGTCAATTAATCTTCGGCTTTTCTAAATTGATTCACGATATCTAGTAGAAATCGAAATGCAATCAATACCATTGAAAAAGCTACGAGGAATCTACCGGGCCAAATCGGGACGGGGAGGATTCCGATAGTATGCTCACCAACTTTGAAAGAGTCGACAAATGAATTGATTCCTTGCCAAGCGAAAATGAGAGTAATAAAAAATCCAAGCAAGAATATCAATATGTTTGTGATCTTTTGAATGGAAGGTGGAAATTTCTTTGCTACAAAATCAATAGCGATATGTTCTTTTTCGTTTTGGACGTAGGAAATGCCTAACAAGCAAACGCCAACCATCAGCTGAGAAGAGATTTCAAAAACGCCGGGAATGCTATAGTTGGCAAGTTTTCGTAAAATGACCTCCAATGTTATTAGGGACATCATGATCATAATTAAAAAACCAGCCAAATAGACGCTCACTGTCTCGGTTTTTCGATGCAATTTATCAAAACTTCGAATGATTTTCATCAAATTCACAGCCCTTACTTTGGAATTCCGTTCGTTTGATATTCTTTATCATACTTTTTAATCAGCTCAACGAATCTATTTAGTATTTCCTCAGCAGGCTTACCTTTTCGTTCCGGGCCATCTATCCACTTTTTCCAGACTGCTTCTTTTGCGATTACCTGTAGTTTTGCAACATCCTCATCGCTTGGCTCATTTATAGTTACACCTGCATCCAAATACTTTTGTAACGATGATTCTTCGCCCTCGACTTGATAGATATTATGGAAGTCGACGGCATTTTTTACAGCGGCTTCTTCAAATATCTTCTTCAAATCGTCTGGTAACGCATCGAACTTGTCTTTATTCATGCCCAATACGCCGCCTTGGCTTCCCAGTGGAAGTTTCCAAACACTTTTGGCCAACTCATGAATTCCGTAAGTCGCTGAAGAGGTAAACCCAAGCATTGCTGAATCTACGGCGCCTCGTTCCATTGCTTCAAAGCTCTCGGTGATGACAATTCCTACAGCTACTGTATCCAACGCCTCAGCTAAAATACTTTGCGTACCGGCAGCAATCACCTTTTGTCCTTTGATATCATCAAAACTTTTAACATCTTTTGTGGAAATATAATAATAGGATGGGAGAACAAAGTTTCCAACTACTTGAATTCCTTGACTTTCATACTCTTGTTTAAGCTCAGGGAACTCGTTGTATAAATCTTGCATAGCCCTAGTGCCCGTCCACTGATCAACCCATAAGGCGGGCAAGGATTCAATGGTCGCCAATGGATTGTTCGCAGGAGTATATCCAGGGACAATTAGTGCAATATCGGCAATGCCGGCACCGACTGCACTGGAAGTATCTGCAGCTTTCACCAAAGACTCACTGTAATACCGTTCAAACTTCACTCGTCCATCCGAGTTCTTTTCGACCTCGTCTAGATAGGCATCAAAGCCTTGGGACAGCTTCGCTTCTTTAGGTGCTTGGATACTTGATTTGAATTTATAGGTTTTATTAGTATCAGTTTCTGTCGGGGCAGTGGCTGGTTCATTCGCTTCGCTTACTGAATCCGAACTGCATGCTGTTAATAGTAGAGCGAAAACAAGGCCAATCAAAGCAACGCTTGCTTTTAATCTCTTCAAAAGAATCCCTCCTTATTAATGGGTGACTACCTTATTTTTCAATACACCAAGATTGCCGACTTCCAACTCAATGACATCTCCGTTTTTCAAAAACTTCCCTAACTCCAATCCGCATCCGTTTCCAACAGTCCCCGAACCAAAAATATCACCAGGAACCAATGTTTCACTTTGAGAGACATACGCTATAATCTCTTCAAAGGAACGAAACATGGTGTTTGTATTTCCTTTGCTCCATATTTCACCGTTCACTTTTGCGGTCATTTCCATGTTATAAGGATCCGGTACTTCATCAGCTGTTACGAGATATGGCCCAATTGCGGTACAAAAGTCTTTTCCTTTGGCAGGACCTAGTTTTCCTTCCATTTCTCGTAATTGTGTATCCCGCGCGCTAAAGTCGTTGTATATAAAGTAACCAGCTATATGTTCTTTTGCCTGTTCTACGGGGATATCCTTACCTCTTTTGCCGATGATACAAGCAAATTCCAATTCATAATCTATCACTTCGGAGTAGGCTGGCCAATGGCAAATAGCATCAGGACCGATCAAGGTCGAGGCAACGGATTTATAATAGATGGGGATGTCATACCAAACTTGCGGTACATCTGCTTTTAATGAGTTACGGTAATGCTCTTCAAATGAGATGAAATCACGGATGGTGGGCGGATTCGATATCGGTGCAAGAATGTTCACTTCATCTTGGTGATAGGAAAGTTTTTCGTGGTTGACGGTGTCTTGGGATGATGATGTTGCAAATTGTAAAGCTTCCTTCGCTGCGTGTAAGGAAAGTTCGCCGCCTTCTAAAAACTTCTTCATATCATTGGGCAGGTAGAGGTCGGCAAATTGGTGCACGACATTGATGTCGCATGTTTCCCTTGAAAGAAGCAAAGAACGATAACCAGCTGCCAAGTCAATGATCTGGTTATGATGCAATGCGCCTAACCGGGGAACATGTGGAAAGCTTGAGTTTACTGTAAACATTACTAATCTCATAGATTGTGATTCTCCTTTGCAGTATTGGATTTAAATAAAGCCCTTCTAGCTCAGGCGGGCATTTGTATAGCAAACTGTGAAAAATCACCGTCTAGAGAGGGCTTAAACGAATTATTCTTAATCGATTATGGCGACTGGTCGTACCCAGCCTGCGCTAGCTTTTTCAATCGGGATTGGAAAACAGCAGATTTTAAATCCGTGTGGCGGCAGTTGGTCCAGATTTGCCATTTTTTCTATTTGACAGTATTCCTTTTCCATTCCAACCCGGTGTGCTTCCCAGATGGCATCCTTGTCCTGGCTTTCTTCGAAGTTACTTCGAATTTTTTCAAATGGGATATCGAATCCCATTGCATCTGTCCCGATTACTTTAACTCCTTGGTCGATTATCCAATGGGTGGCATCGGCGCTCATCCCCGGAAAATCAGTCCAATAACTTGCTTGCCCATAACGTTTATCTGCCCCGAACATTAAGCAAACGATGTCGCCGGCTTGCAGTGTGTAATCGATTTTGGTAAGAGCTTTTTTCACATCTTCTACACTTACAGCTGCTCCATTTTGTTTATGGCGAAAATCAAGGACAACGCCATTTCCGAAAAACCAATCCAATGGAAGTTCTTCCACTGTTTTCGCCGGTTTTCCGCCTGTGGTTGGATAATAGTGATACGGCGCATCCAAATGGGTTCCTGCATGTGTTGAGATTTCAAGAATTTCCGCTGCCCATCCTAATCCATCGGGCAAGTCTTCCTTTTGACAGTTGAAAATGTTCATCATTTGCTGGGCTCCAATTCCCTCATGATCTTGATACTCGATGGAACAGGACAAGCTTCTCCTTAGTTCATCACTAGAGAATTCTCCTGGATTCGGCTCTTTGATCACTACTGATAAGTCCACAAATTTCATCAGATAATTCCTCGCTTTCATATGATGGTTAGCTGATTTAGAACATTTTAATTAACCGATTAAATTCTTCTCCATATTTCTCCAACAGCTGCTCTTCAAAGTTATGGATAATCATATTTACATACATATCGTGCCGGATGTAATTGGTAGTGGTATTGATCATGGCTTGATGATCGGAGACAACTGAATACCCCTCATCAGTCGAAGAATTAAAGATAATGGCCTTCTTTTGGTCAATCACAATATTCATTTCGTTTTTATGGCGCTGGTTAAAAATATCCACGACATAGTGAGAAATATTGATCCACGGAATATCTAGCGTGTTATCACCAAATATGACGCTTTTAATTTTGATACCGTCCTTGTGGGCTTTACGTAGAGGTTTGAATATCTTGGCAACATCTACAGACCAGCCACTCAAATAAATTTCAGAAGAGGAAAGGGCGATTTCATTTGTAATAAGATTCATGGAGGCATCGTACCCGTCGATGTGAAACAGTTCCATCTCTCTTTTGCTATTGCTAGTCGAGATGTTTTTGAGTTCTTTGTTCAAAAGATCAAGGTTTTCGTTAAACGAATCCTCGAATAATTTCAGTAGGTCTTGATAAGGCATAGGAATATAACTTTTACTATTTGATCTGTCACCCCCGGAAAATAAGTACACATATCCCTTGGCGTGCAATTTCCTCAAAGTTTCATAAACCTTCGGCCCTGGCACACCAGACGAGAGCGCAATCATATTGCCGTTGGCAGGATTGTGCTTTAAAAGGGATAGGTAAACTTTAGATTCGTACTCGGTAAATCCATTTGCTTTCAGTGAGTCGATAGTTTTCTCTATATTCAATTTCATCACCCTCACAAGATACTACTACTCGAGTAGTAGTGTTATGAATGCAATTTTTGGATAATCCCGAAATAAATTATTTAGAAGTAGTATTTACGCTTGGTTAGACAGTTAATTTTGAAATATGGAGTGTTTGCATTTTAGTCGGAAGTGGCGTGGAAGAGATTTTATTAAACAGAACAAATGTTTGATTGATGGGAATTTATAGTGTATAATAATAATATGGATAGAACAAACGTTTCTGTTTTAATAACTCTTGGAAGGAGGGAGTCAAGTGTATCGGTATATACTAAATCTAAACATGCAAAGTAATGGAGATTATGAGGTCCACAAAGATGGTTGTTACTATTTTCCAGTAAATAGCTTTGAAGAATTGGGAAATCACTTCGGCTGTGAAAGCGCAGTCCAGCAAGCGAAGGACAGACATCCATTCAAAAGCATTAACGGTTGTAAACATTGTGCTCCGACTTGCCACACTAGCTGATGATTACATATTTAAAAGTGTGTTTGAATTGGACTTGGAACAGAATGTAAGTTAGGTTTGGCAACGATTAAGGGGAGTCAGTTCTTCGTATCAGTGTTATAAACATAGCTGACTCTCAGCGCTGCCCTACAAGTTTCAGAAGAAATGATGTCTTGATCATGCTATAATACATAAAGTGAAACCGTCACCTGATGAACGTACAGATAGATATATTAGACATTTTGAAGCGAAAGGAAAGGAGAGGAGAAAATGAGTTCATCACCTTATCAAGGGGAAATTATCAAAGCAATCATGGAATTATCGGGCATGATCCAAAGTATGCGGACAGAATTTGGGGAAGGTATTGGCGATTTGAAAAAAGACGTTAGCGTTTTGAAAGAGGATGTTAGTGGCCTGAAGGAAGACGTTAGTTTTTTGAAAGAGGATGTTAATGGTCTGAAGGAAGATGTTGGTGTTTTAAAAGAAGATGTTAAAACTATCAAAGAAGACATGAAGCAGATGGGCGAGAAAGTTGAAATGATCGATGCTAAATTTGAAGCGTTGAATCAATCATTGCTAACAACCCAAGCCGAGGTTCACCGTTTGAAAAGAGCGTAACGCCCGATAGATAAACCAAAAGACAAGTACAGCCGATTCGCCGGCTATACTTGTCTTTTTTCATTTCCCTTGCAATTGAGAAACAACTTGGAATGTTCAAATTGTTGAGGCGGGACACCATTACACCACCTGTTTCTCCGCCTCCTTTTCTTGCTGAACCTCTTTCTTTTTTTCCTCCTTCTCTTCCTTTTTCTCTTCTGTCTCCTTTTCCTTCTTCTCTTTCTCCTTCTTCTCCTTCTGCTTCGTCTCTCTATGCTCAATCGCCTGACTAATTTTCGCTAGTATAAAAGTGATCAAAACCGCAAACAAAACAAACCCATAATACCCAGCACCAATTCCAATTCCCGCACCACCAGCGAAGAAAATCATGGCGGCGGAGGTGAGGCCCGTGACCCGGAAGCCGTCTTTCATGATCAGGCCGGCTCCCAAGAATCCTAGTCCCGACACGATTTGTGCCGTTAAACGCATCGGATCCATTCGGTTATTGACGTTGCTGCTGCCGAAGTCTACGGCACTATGGATCGATACTAGGGTGATTAAGGTACAGGAGACTGTGACGAATGTAAATGTTTTTAGGCCGGCTGGTTTGTTTTTGGCGGATCGATCCCAGCCTAGGAACATGCCGATACAGGCACTGACGATGATCCGAAAATACAATTCGGCGAACTTGACAACATGTTCTTCGTATAAAAATTGGATGTATTCGATTTACAATTCCTCCTCAGCAGACAAGATTTTCACTTATCTATTGGAGAATTCGTCGTGTTCTGGGTTCATCAAAAATCAGTCGTCAATTGTAATCCATTGGACACCGGCTTCGATTAATGAGTTTTCCCACTCTACGGGATACTTTTTATCGCAGATAATGGTATCTATATTGTGAAGACTAGCCATTTTAAAATGGGTTCGTGTATTTAATTTCGTGTGATCTATCAATAATATGGTTTGGTTTGCATGTTCTATCAATTTCTTGGTGACCATTCCTTTGGAAAGATCATAGCTTGTCACTCCATCTTTTATGGATAATCCATCGGCTGCTATAAAATTTTTATCGACAAAGATATTATTCATCATTTCCAATGTGTGTTCTCCGACTAATCTTTGATGAAATACATCAACTTGTCCACCAATTAAAATGATTTTCCCGGTAAATACATTTTGTTGTATCAACTCCATCAATACATTAAGTGAATTAATGGATGGTGTTACAATGGTTATATTCTTTTTGTTTTTTAAACTTTTTGACAAGTAAAGCGGTGTCGTGCCCTCGTCTATGGCAATGACGTCTTCATCATGAATCAAAGTGCATGCCAATTCACCGATTTTTTCTTTTCCTTCTTTATTAATAATCTCTCTTTCCGCAGTAGGGGGTTCCTGATTAAAAAAGGTAAGGGAGATGGCTCCCCCGTACACTTTCTTTAATTTGTTTTCCCCTTCTAAGTCATCCAAATATTTTCGGATTGTTTCGGTCGATACATTTAAGTGACTGGCAAGGTCTTTTACTTTGACCTTGCCAGTCCCCTCCAATAGGTCCAAAATTTTTCTTTTTCGTTCGATGCTGGCTAATGACATGTGGTGTTAGTAATTGATTATCTATAGAAAAATATTGAATTCTGAGTATTCATTTTTCCGAATAGTGTGATAAGATGATAGATACTAATGTACATACCGTTGTATCGCTTGAAAAAGAGTAAGTTTCTTGTTGTGTAGAAACAGAAGGAGTGGGAGGATCAGAGGATGAAGAAATTTTTAGTAGATAATTCAAGAAAAAATGAAATACCAAAAATGCTATATAAATTGATTCATAGCTTTGGTCCTATTACGAAGATTGGTTTGGGACAGCATATTCAATTGAAACCAACGACGATGACTCGATTGATCGATGAACTGCTGCAAGCGGGTTTTATACGCGAAGCCGGGATCGGGCTATCCAGTGGTGGTAGACCGCCTATATTGTATGAAGTGATCGAGACGGCCGCATGGATCATCGGAATTGATCTTTCCCGAAATGCTACGCGAATCGTTTTAACCGACGTGAATTTGAATCAAGTTGAACAATATACAATACGGATGACAAGTATACACACACCGGATGTCGTATTTGATGAAATTAGGACTGTTATCAAAAAGTGGCTAATAGAACATAAAATATCCAACGATAGACTTCTTGGAATCGGTGTCGGGGCAGTCGGACCCATTTTACGAAGCGAAGGGAAAATTATAGGCCCCGAATCTTTTTTGGCGCCGGGATGGGAGGAAGTCAGCATTCCGCAAGAACTGTCGGAATTTGCTACTGTCTTGACAGTTGATAATGGTGCCAACTCCGCGGCGATTGCCGAATTCTATTTCTATGACGAATTGTATTCGAATATCATATACTGTATTAATGGATATGGCATACGAGGCGGTGTCCTTCATGATGGGAAAGTCACCTCTCATCGCCAAGGGGATACGAGTGCATTGGGGCACGTTATCGTCCAGGCAAACGGCAACACTTGTGTCTGTGGAAATAGAGGATGTTTGTCTGCCTATGCTTCCATAGCCGTCATGATTGAAGAATTCAAAGCGGTTAGCGGGAGGTCATGCGATTCAGTGGAGGATCTTCTGGCAGAAGTTCAGACGGGAAATGAAAAGGCAGTCTCAATTGTAAAAGAAGCTGCTTTTTATATGGGGATTGGTCTGGCCAACATGGTTAATACGCTTCGTCCGGAACTCGCCGTTCTCCATGGTCCGCTCGTATATGGCACTTCTTTTTTCTTCGAGGAAGCGATTCGCGGTGCCAAAGCGCATATTTATTCCAAAGAAATTTCATTACCTGTGTTCAAGGAAGGTTCTATGCGTGAGCAGGCCATTGCTCTAGGCAGTGCCATACAACTTTTTCAATCGTTTTTTAACTTTATTCAACAGAAGTCCCCACCTTAAAAAGTGATGGGATGAATGCCTGGAACATCAAATCTGAGGGGGTTAAAACCACGTCTAAAAGAAGTTGAAGCCCCAGTGATGACACAAATTTTGAGGGGGGGAAATTATGCAAAGTGCAATTCAAAATTAGGATGCAGTTATGCCTCGGCTTAATTGCTGGAATAATATTTTTTGGCCACTTTTGTCCAAAAAAGTTAAAAGGGAAGAAAAGGAGATGACCGTGTGAAAAAGAATAATATTCGTCTATTGCTTCACTTGTTCTGGGCCTTTTTCAAAATTAGCCCCATTACGTTCGGTGGTGGATTCGCGATGATGCCCATCATAAAAAAAGAAGTGGTAGATCGCCGAAAATGGCTAGAGGAAGAAGAAATTATTGACGCGTTTGCATTGGCGCAATCAGCTCCGGGATCGGTCGGTGTAAATTCATCCGCTTTTATCGGGTATCGGATTGCGGGGGTGAAAGGAGCTCTTGCCGCTACGATTGGAGTCATGATTCCAACGTTTTTTATCGTCATCATCCTAAGTCTGTTGTTCCTGACGGTGCGGGATAATCAGTCAGCGGTAGCGGCGTTTAAAGGAATTCGTCCCGCCGTTGTGGCGCTTATCACTTATGCGGCCATCCTGACATTTCGCTCCTCAGTGACAGACAAAATGACGTTGGTTTTTTTAACGGTAGCTCTATTGCTATTAATCGTGCTAGATATTCATCCAGTGCTTCTTGTGTTTTTCGGCTTGGCAAGCGGAATTGTCATTTATCTTGTAAAAAAATCGAAAAAAGTAGATGGGGAGGAGAAGGCGTAATGCTGTGGAGTCTGTTTATCACTTTTTTTTTGATCGGCTTTGTTTCCTTTGGCGGCGGATATGCCATCATCCCAGTCATTGAACATGAAACGCTTCGTCACGGATGGATGACATCCCAACAATTGATCGATATTATTGCAATTGCGGGGATGTCTCCGGGTCCCATCGCAACCAATACGGCGGTTTTTATCGGCTTTCAAACGGAAGGGGTGTTAGGCGCATTTATTTCTGCAGTCGCTATTACATTGCCCTCGATATTAATCGTGTTCCTAATTGCGGTCTTCTTTTATAAAATTAACGACAAGCCGATCGTCCAAACTGCATTTTATGGATTGCGTCCTGTCATAACGGCCCTTATTTTATTTGCGGCTTTCTCCTTCTCCAAAACGAATGGGCTTCTCTCCCTTACTCGAGACGCTGCGATCGGCATCATCCTCTTTTCATTAGGACTATTCGCGTTGTGGAAACTGAAGTGGCATCCGGCGCTTATTATTTTGATTGCGGGTGTGCTGGGGGTTATAGTGTATTAATTTATGGTCTTGGTATCGCAGGGTTTAATGTTTCTATTAGTAATAGGAATGTGCGTAGTTTGTTCACCATTCTGCAGATACTTATCGGAAGAGAGCTCCTACTGACACTTTCATCCGAAAAAGATGAATGTTTTGTCAAACCTTAGCTTGAAATTACTAGAATTTTTATTTGTTGGAGCTAAAACAATTCGACATATTCAAAAAATTGATTTGACATACGCAAAAAAGTAAGTATAATAAACATCAGAAAGTAACGATAATTCAACATCAACTGAATAATAAAATAATTTATCCTACTAGGAAAAGTGAAAGTCCATATGTTGAACCAACACATTAAAGGAGTGATGTCCCGATAAATTCCAAACTGAATAATTTCATCTTGATCTTATCTTAAAATTGATTGTAGGAGTGTTTGTTCGTGCCTATGTGAGTCTTTTACATATACTTTTAACCATTATGGATATTATTTCAAAGCCCACATAAACAAAGAGGCACTGGGCACGATAACTTTATCTGGTTGGCTCTAGCCAAAAGAGCCTTTGTCCAACCGGAAATACAAAAATGGACATTCTATTCTTTTAAAAAAGAGAAGAAATTCTAAAATTAATATGTTTCCTTTTCAAGTATTACCCGAATGGAAGATAAATCAGGCAGGTTTCGTGTAATTACCTGTAAGTCTTTTACTTGTACGAATGTATACTTTTAACCATTATGGATTTTATTTCGAAAGGAGCAACCATATGAACAAAGAAGCATTGGACATAGTAGAAGCAAGGGGGTTAGTTAATGCCATTGAATTAGCGGGTGCAATGGTAAAAACGGTGAATACCACATTAGTTGTGTACCAAAAGTTGGGTCCAGCTTAAAATTTGTTATGGTTCGATTTGCAGGGATTCTCGTGGAATTCTCTTGAATTTTGCCAAATCTTGTCTAGATGGCTCTAACCAAGCCTTTGTCGAACCGAAAATAAAAAAAGGGCAATTTGCCCTCTTGAAAGGAGAAGAAAGCCAAAAGATTAAAGCGCTTTCAAGTATTAGCTGAATGGAAAGTAAATCAGGCAGGCTTTGTGGCCTGGCCGATAAATCGAAAGGGGGTGATAGTAGAAAGTGAATGCTTTAGGAATGATTGAAACCGTTGGTATGGTGGCAGCTGTAACGGCAGGCGATGCAGCAATTAAATCGGCAGATGTTAAGCTAATTGGTTATGAGTTAACAAAAGGTGGTGGGATGGTAACAATTAAATTTGTCGGTAATGTTGCAGCGGTTAATGCAGCGCTCGAGTCGGCTTCTATTGAAGCAGAAAAAGTCAACAGGGTCGTCAGTAAACATATCATTCCAAGACCACATGATGATCTGGAAAAATTGATTAATAATATCGAAACGATTGGTGCTGTCAACATTTCTAGAATGGACAGTGAACCTACTGACATAGAAAAGGTATCATACTCGGTTGATTTTACGGGCTTCTCAATAGAAGATAGCGACGCAAATGCAGTTTCATCAAAACAAATTAGGGATAAGCTAGAAGTCCAGCAAATTGCGGAAAATCAAAAAGTTGAACGGATTGAGAAAGACCAAAAAGATGAACAGATTGGGATAGATCAAAAAGTCGAACAGATAGAGGAAGAGCAAATAGAATTTGCAACAGCTTTAAACAAGATAGATGAGAAAGAGGTATGCAATATTTGCAAAGACCCCGAATGTACGAGAAGAAAAGGGGAGTTAAGATTAACTTGCATACATTATAAAAAATGAAAAATCTAGGAGGAATGTTCCGTGAGTAATGCTTTAGGATTAATCGAAACAAGAGGTTTAGTGGGAGCGATTGAAGCGGCAGATGCAATGACAAAGGCGGCAAATGTAACCTTGATCGGCTATGAAAAAATTGGTTCGGGTCTTGTTACGACGATGGTTCGCGGTGATGTTGGTGCTGTGAAAGCCGCTGTAGATGCCGGTGCGGCAGCCGTCCAGAATGTGGGGGAAATTATCTCTGTTCATGTTATTCCAAGGCCTCATATGGATGTTGAAAAAATGCTACCCAATGTACTTATTAAATAAATAACACTAGTAAGCTATCACACCAAAGGGGGTGATTGAATGTTGTATAGTCGGGAATTTCAAAAAAAGGTTGTGGACGAAGTTACTCGAAGAATAAAAGCCTTGGAGAATGAACCATATGTACCGATCGGAGTATCTAATCGGCATATTCATCTAAGCCAAATAGATCTGGAAACACTTTTCGGTGAAGGTTATCAATTAACGAAAATGAGAGATTTAAAACACCCCGGAAATTTTGCCGCCAATGAAACGGTAACTCTTGTGGGGCCAAAAGGAGAAATAACAGGTGTCAGGATACTTGGCCCTGTCCGGAGTGAAACGCAAGTCGAAATATCAATTACTGACAGTTTTCCACTTGGCCTATCAATCCCTGTCCGAGATTCCGGAAACATTGCCGGCACACCGGGGATTATTGTCAAAGGACCAAAAGGCACATTGGATTTAAAAGAAGGAGTCATTGCCGCACGACGGCACATACATGTACCACCGGAATTTGCTGAGAAGTTTCAACTGAAGGATCGAGACATCGTTACAGTCGAAATTGACGGTGAACGAAAAACAATTTTTGAAAACGTTTTAATTCGGGTTTCCGATAAATTTGTATTAGAGATGCATTTGGATACGGATGAAGCAAATGCATGCGGAATTAAAAACGGTGATGTAGGAATAATCCGGAAAGGCCAAGAAAATTTATGTCCGTAGATTTACTGAAAGTCAATAACTGTTTAAATAGCTTAGCAAAATTAATAGATGAAAGACAAGTAAATGAATATAACGGTAATTTAAAAGTTGGTGTGGATCTTGGGACTGCGAATATCGTGCTAACCGTAGTAGATGATTCCGGAAAGCCGGTAGCCGGTGCCCTTTATCCTGCAAATGTCGTAAGGGACGGTTTGGTTATTGATTATATCGGAGCTATTAGAATTGTTAAAGAACTCAAGAAAGATGTTGAGAAATTACTTGGTATGACCCTGACAAGAGCGGCTACCGCTGTACCACCCGGCACGATCGGTGGAAATATGAAAGCAATGTCTAATGTGCTGGAAGCGGCAAATTTTGAAGTCACCGGTGTCGTTGATGAACCGACAGCTGCGGCTACGGTATTACAAGTTTCCGATGGCGCTGTTGTCGATGTTGGTGGGGGTACAACAGGTATTAGTATTCTGAAGAATGGAAAAGTCATCTATACAGCCGATGAACCAACAGGTGGAACGCATATGGGCTTAGTTATTGCCGGAAATTATAAGATCTCTTTTCTGGAAGCTGAAAAGATGAAAATTGATCCCAATAAGCAAAATGAACTTTTTCCGATAATAAAACCTGTTATAGAAAAAATGGCTCATATTGTAAAAAAACATATTGCCGGATATGAAATAGATAAAATCTACATTGTTGGTGGAGCAAGCTGCTTTGTAGAATTTGAAAAAGTTTTTTTAAAAGAGATTGGTATTGAAATAATTAAACCAGCCCATCCACATCTAATCACCCCATTGGGTATCGCTTTAAATGAATTCAAATAATGGCCAAGTAGCCAAATAAGCACTTTTGTGGAAGAGGAACTGACTCATGGAAAGGAGACGCAATAATGCCTCAATTAGATTATGATTTGCAAGCAATTCAAGAAATGAGAGAAGCTGTTCAAAACGCGAAAGAAGCACAATTACAATATTTAAAGTTCTCTCAACAAGAGGTTGATAGAATCGTCAAAAAGGTAGCGGATGCTGCATTTGCCAAATCGGCTGAATTAGCTGAATTAGCTGTTCAAGAAACAGAAATGGGTATTATTGAACATAAAAAACTTAAAAATGAACTTGGATCAAAAGGTGTCTATGAATCGATTCGAAATGAAAAGACGGTTGGTATCATCAAAGAAGATCCTGTGAATAAAATCATGGAAATCGCTGATCCATTTGGGATCATTGCCGGAATCATACCAACAACGAATCCAACTTCTACTGCTATTTTCAAAACATTGATTTCACTAAAAACTAGAAATGCGATTGTATTCAGTCCACATCCCAGTGCCGTAAAATGTACAATTGCCGCCTTAAAAATCTGCCAGGAGGCCGCGGACAGTGCAGGAGCACCTAAGGGCATAATCGGATGGATATCCAAGCCGGTCATGGCCGCCACTACTGAATTGATGAGCCATAAGGATGTCAAATTAATTTTGGCAACAGGGGGCGGGGGTCTGGTCAAGGCAGCTTATAGCTCCGGAAAACCGGCATATGGTGTAGGACCTGGGAATGTTCCTGTTTACATTGAAAAAACCGCAAATGTTAATAAAGCAGTAAAAATGATTGTGGATAGTAAATCATTTGATAATGGAACATTATGTTCATCAGAACAAGCGTTGGTTATCGACAGGGATATTAAACAAATGGTCATTAGTGAATTGAAAAATAATGGGGCCTATTTTTTAAATGAAAGTGAAAAGAGTTTAGTAGAAAAGGTAATCTCATCAGTCCCAGGTCAAATAAACCCTAAAATTGTAGGAAGAAGTGCGTTCAAAATTGCTGAAATGGCAGGCATTTCGGTGCCGGCTGAAACACGGGTGCTAATTGCCGAAGAAACAAAGGTTGGAAAAGAGATACCATTTTCAATGGAAAAACTCTCACCGATTTTAGCGTTGTACACCGTAAGTGATTCTTCTGAAGCGCAAGACATGTGTTTACAAATATTAAATCTTGGCGGGAGAGGTCATACGCTGGCTCTTCATACGAATAATGAAGATATTGCGGAAGATTTCGCGGTTGAAATGCCGGTTTCAAGGGTTCTTATTAATACTCTGTCTTCCATAGGCGCTGCCGGGGCAACGACAAATCTTATACCTACCTTAACACTTGGATGCGGTTCGTATGGTGGCAACATTACTTCAGATAATATCACTGCCCGTCATTTAATTAATACTAAACGAATGGCTTATGGCGTTAGGGAAGTTGAATTTTCAAAATCAACCGAATTCCGGCGTGAAACACCTTATTCAAATAATTCAACTAGTTTCGGACAAGTCATCAATACAGGTCACTCAACAGCAAAAATTGATGAGAATATAATTGCTGAAGTGGTCGAGCAAGTTATTAAAAAATTTCAATTGAATTAATAGGAGGAATATAAAATGAGTAGAGAAAAAGCTTCATTAGGAATGATTGAAACAAAAGGTCTTGTAGCATCTGTTGAGGCGGCTGATGCAATGTTGAAGGCAGCTAATGTAAATTTAGTCGGAAAAGAACATGTTGGCGGAGGGATTGTGACAGTAATGGTACGCGGTGATGTAGGTGCAATAAAAGCGGCAACAGAAGCTGGCTCAGCCGCTGCTCAGCGATTTGGAGAACTCCTCTCCGTACATGTCATTCCACGCCCACACGATGAATTGGAAATTATTTTACCGAAATTGGATGTTGAATCTTAATTCAGATGTTCAAGATAAGAAAAATAATTAAAGTTGGGGATTCGAATGATTAATCGCTCAATTATAGATGAAATCGTTGAAGAAGTGTTGAAAAAGCTAGAGGGGACATTTGATATAAGAGAAAGCAAAAAGAAACCAACCCTTCTCGTTATGAACGCATCGGACAAAGTTCTAATAGAACAACTGCAGAAACATTGGGAAGTTCTAGAGGCAACTTCGGCAAATGAATATATTTTAGAAAATGTTAACGAGGTACTATTTTTAGATGTCACTCAAGATTTACTTGTTAAAGGGGCAATCGGGATTTCCGATACACCTGAAAGTGAACTATTAGCGAAAGCATTGTTACGAGGCTTGCGAATCCATTTTGTACCTTCCCCATTGTTAGAATGGACGTTGGATGTTGATTATAACAAAGCGATGAACAAAGAGTATGCGAAGCATATTTTAAACTATAAAAAAGTGCTGGAAACTTTCGGTGTCCATATGACATCATTCACAAATTTTGTAATGATCCATTCCAATGTTACTAATGAGGAAAAAGTAGTTGCTAGCGACCATCAAATCACATTCCAGGGGAGACTTTTAACCAAAATGGATGTTGAGAAAATAAAGGATGACAAGATTTGTGTCTGTCAGTCAACAATAATTACCCCTTTAGCACGTGATGTCGCACGTGAATTAGGAAAAAGCATCGATGTTATTGACACAAAAGGGATGAAATTATAATGGAAATTGGTACAGTTATCGGTAATGTCTGGGCAACGAGGAAAAAGGAGGAATTACGGGGATTAAAGTTTTTAATTATCCAGCCGGAACTTCCAAAGGACTCAAGTGTTGAAAATGTAACATATATCGCTGTTGATCAGATTGGTGCTGGCGTGGGCGATAAAGTAATGGTTACTAAAGGAAGTTCCGCAGCGAATATAACACCGGATTCCAAGTTGCCCATCGATGCATTAATTATTGGCATTATTGATACAGTGGATGCCTGAAGGAGTGTGTAATGTGACTAAGGCATTGGGGATTATTGAAACAAGGGGTTTTGTCGGCTCAATTGAAGCAGCGGATGTAATGCTTAAAACTGCAGATGTCCAATTAGTAAAGGTGGAGAAAGTGTCCGCATTATTAGTTGCTGTTGTAGTAGAAGGAGATGTTAGTGCTGTAAGAGCAGCAGTAGATGTTGGGAAAATGGCCGCTAGTAGTGTTGGCGATTTTTTTGCAGCACACGTGATTCCCCGTCCTGATGAAGGAATACAAGGATTAATTCAATCTGAAGTAACGAAAATTATGGGCGGGAAATTTACGGCGAATAATGAAAGAAAAAATGACGGTGAACCTATAAAAAACATGCCAAAATCGGATATTGAACACACTTCGGAAAAGGTGGAAGAGGACTCACCTTCAGAACAGAAAATTGAATAGTACGGTAGATAATTTGAAGATTCGACTGAATTATAGGAGGAGAGGACATGGCTTTTAAGCGAAAAAAAATTGCTGTGATTGGTGCTGGATTTACGGGTGCCACGACTGCACTTATGTTGGCTCAGAAGGAACTTGGTGATGTCATTTTAGTTGATATTCCTTCCATGGCTAATTCGACAAAGGGTAAAGCACTGGATATGCAGCAAGCAAGTCCGGTGCAGAATTTTAACGCAAATATTATTGGAACCTCCAATTACGAGGACATACAAGGTGCTGATCTGGTTATTATCACGGCAGGTATTCCCCGTAAACCTGGGATGAGTCGAGCAGACCTTGTGGCAACCAATGCGGAAATCATGCGAAGCGTATCTGAAAACGTCGCTCAGTATGCCCCTGACAGCTATATTCTTGTTTTAAGTAATCCTGTAGATGCTATGACTTATGTTTGCTATAAAACAACCGGTTTCGCAAAGAACCGAGTCATCGGACAATCGGGTGTTTTAGATACTGCACGTTTTAATACATTTGTCGCTCAAGAGTTAAATGTATCCGTAGAGGATGTCTCTGGGTTCGTTCTCGGCGGTCATGGTGATGATATGGTCCCGTTAGTTCAATATTCTCATGTTGGTGGTATACCATTAGAGAAATTCATTCCCAAAGACAAACTTGATGCAATCGTTGAAAGAACAAGAAAAGGCGGTGGCGAAATTGTTAATCTCCTCGGACAAGGAAGTGCCTATTATGCACCAGCCGCATCACTTGTTCAAATGGCTGAAGCTATCCTTAAGGACAAAAAACGATTATTACCGGCAATTGCCTATTTAGAGGGTGAATACAATTTTCACCAAATTTACTTAGGGGTACCAACCATCCTAGGCGGCAACGGGATTGAAAGTGTCATTGAGCTTCCTTTAACAAATGAAGAAAGGGCAGCACTCGAAAAATCTGCCCAATCAGTGCAAAATGTGATGGCACTATTATAATCTATGCCTTGGCATTGTTCAATAAATTGATACCAAATGCAGTAGTCGATAAATGAAATAATAAAAATATAACAAGATCACTCACCTCCCCGTGCACTGTAGTGTATCTGCTTATCCGAATACATTATGGCATTCAGCGGGGGTGGAGAGTTCTTTCATTACATTTTTACGACTAGAGTACAGAGAAAGGGATGGTTCTTAAAATGCTGAAAGTGATGAATTATACGTCAAATCAATCCGGTCAATCTAATTATAAAACAAAAGATGCTACTTCTTTTACAAAAGCAATACATGAAAAATATCTGGAGTATCTAAACTTTGATGATAGGCAAGATTTTGAAGATGCAGATAGAGGCTTAATTGCTTCATATGAAAATGATATAGAAGATACGTTAAATGCAAATTCGCGAACATCTCCTGATACAGTAAATCCGAGCTTATGGAGAAACGTACAACTGCAAGCAAAGGCAGGCTTATATAAAGTAGTTGATGGAGTTTATCAAGTTCGTGGACTTGCAATTGCAACCACCATATTCGTAGAAGGAAAAACGGGTGTTATTGTAGTTGATACTTCAATTGGGATGGAATCCGCAAAAAAAGCTATTGAATTATATTATAGTCATCGCCCTAAGAAACCCGTTTCTGCAATCATTTTAAGTCATAGTCATATTGACCATTATGGAGGGACCAAGGCAATCCTTGAGTATGCAGAAGATCCGGATATTCCGATTATTGTTCCAGAGCATTTTACGAAAGAAGCATACAGTGAAAATGTTATGTTAGGACCAATCATGGGTCGCCGTGCAGTCTATCAATTCGGTCATGATCTGCCTACGGATGATAGAGGATATGTGAGTGCGGGAATTGGATCGGTTTGGGGTTCTAGAGATGCGTCGAGTGCCCAAGATGGATTTCAGCTGCCGAACGTAGAAATAACTAATGAATATGAAAGATTAGAAGTAGACGGAATAACTTTCCAGTTTTTATTAGCTCCGAATACAGAAGCACCTGCTGAAATGCATTTTTATATTAAAGATTACAAAACGTTGTTCCTATCGGAAAATACGAATAAGGCGATGCACCAAATTTACACGATTAGAGGAGCAAAAACTAGAGACACTTTACAATGGGTTGGGAAAATCGACCAAACAATTGAATTGTTTGGGAACAAAGAAATTGATGCTTTACTGCTAATACATGGTTGGCCGATCTGGGGCAAAGAACGTATACTTGACCATTTAAGAAAGCAACGTGATCAATTCAAATTTACTCATGATCAAACAGTTAGACTGGCGAACCATGGGTATACGATGGAAGAAATTGCAGAAATGCTTGTACTGCCAGATCCACTAGCTAAACACTGGGCAAACCGGGAATATTACGGAACTGTAAGTCTTAATTCCAAAGGTGTTTATACGTATTATCTAGGGTTTTATAACGGGCACCCATCTGATTTAAATCCACTTCCACAAGTTGAAGCGGGGAAAAAATTTGTGCAATATATGGGCGGTACTGCTAATATTATGAGACAAGCGAAGGCAGATTATGAAAAAGGAGAGTATCGTTGGGTCGCTCAAGTTTTAAAACATGTTGTTATGGGTCACCCGGAAAATATGGAAGCCAAAAATTTATTGGCCGATGCATTTGAACAATTGGGATATCAAACCGAATCATCTAACTGGAGGAACGCTTATCTTATGGGGGCAATGGAGTTACGAAATGGATTACTTAAAAAGGATCCAGCTCCTAAAAAAGTGACGGAAATGACACATAGAATACCGTATTATGAGTACTGTAAGTTGCTAGCCGTCAGGCTGAATGGACCAAAAGCAGATGGAATAAAAATCAACATAAATGTCTCCCTGTCTGATTCTGGGGATCAATTTACGATTCACCTGGAAAATTCCGTATTGAATATTAAAAAAGAGTTGGATTCGAATGCCGATGTCTCATTGACAACTGACAAATCTACATTCTATGAAATCACAGGCGGAGACCAAAATTTGGGACAAGCAAAAGCTCTCAATAAAGTAAAGTTTTCAGGGGATGAAAATAAGTTCAGTGAATTTTTATCACTTTTGGACGACTTTGACAATCCTATAAATATTGTGATTCCTTAAACATGTCACGTAAATTATGCTTACTGTTGTAAAAGAAATACTTCATTTGGGATTAACGTATGATTTGCTTGTTCGGAGATAGAAGGTTGGATGAAAGGCTAAGCCCCTATTTAAAAGAGAAGAAGATTAATGGGCAGTGTTTAGTCGTCATCCAACTCTGAACAATAAACACTGATTAATTCCAATTCAAAAATAAAAATAGAAAGGGTGATTTAAATGAACAAAAAAATCAAATTAAAAGCAGTCTTAGTAATCCTTGTTGTTTCAGTATTATTTTTATCAGCTTGTAGTTCAACGCCTACTAATGGTGCTAATGCCGCTGGAGAAGAACAGGTATACACTTTAAAACTGGCATCGGCGATTGGTGATTGGACTAATCTTTTTGTAGGTGCGGAAGACTTTAAAAGAGCGGTAGAAGAGCGATCGGAAGGAAGAATTAAAGTTGAGCTTTTCCCTGATGCGCAATTGGGCGATGAAAGGGAGATCCTTGAATCGTTGCAAACCGGAAATATAGAATTGGCATACGCTAGTACGATTACCTTTAATAGTTTTGATGAAAGAATAATGTTTCTAGATTTGCCTTATCTTTTCGAGGATTACGATGAAGCAGAGAAGGCGATGGATGGTACAATTGGAGACGCTGCAAGGGATGTAATGATAGATAAGGGGGTTCGCCCTCTTGCATTTGGGCATGGCGAGTTTAGGTGGATTAATTCAAGAAATAAACCTATAAGTGTGCCATCTGATATGAAAGGGACGCAATTTCGTGTACCCCTGTCAAATATTTTAGTGAAGTACTATACTTCTATGGGCGTCAATGCAGTTACCATGGGCAACTCGGAGGTTTATACGGCTTTACAGCAGGGAGTTGTTGATGGTTATGATAATGGAGCGGAGTTAGTTTTATTGCAAAAATTTTATGAAAATACGAAGTACAGCACTATGACTAATCATAATTATTACCCAATGACTGTAAGTGTTAGCGAAAAAGTGTGGAATACTTTACCGGAAGATTTACAAAGTATTTTAGAATCAGAAGCACAAAACGCGATGGAAGCAGAACGTCAAGCGTTTAAAAATGCTGTTCCAGATAATATCCAAAAACTTAAAGATAACGGAATAGAAATAATTGAGTTATCTGAAGCCGAAAAGGAGCAATGGAGGCAAGCAGCCCAACCTTTATATGATCAAATTGCGGATGTAGTAGGAGAAGAATTATATCAATTAGTGCTTGAAGAAAAAGAAAATGACTTCTCTAAATAAAATATTTTTAAAAAATCAGTTATTACATGGATTTTACCCTTTTGACGAATATATTTGGGAGTATGCTGAAGGGACTGTCTTGCCGTATGAACAAGCAAGAGTACAGAAATCCTCTTGTCATCCGGGTATTCCTTCGGCAGCAGGAAGGAATGTATTGTACCAAATCACATCGTGCACCCCGACACCATAGGATCGTTAGCATATGCCAGCCTCAGGTCCGTCCCATCGTCTACTGTCAGGCAAAAAAATCTATCGATGAGAATAGGACAAAGGTTGCCATCAGTGTGATGGACGGATTTGTATTGGTGGGGAAACTTGGCTGGGATAGCTATAACAATTCGGGATTCTATTACGGAAAGTTTCAGCAATCTACTAAGAAGAATCAAAAAGGGAATCTAAATATGAGGTGATGTCGTTAATGAGAGCGCTTGCAAAGGGTATTGACTTTTTATTATTTTTGTTAGTAATATCTCTTACTATAGTAATTTTTCTCAATATAGTTCTTCGCTCTGTATACTCTCTTACTTGGAGTGGAGAATTAGCAGGAATAATTTTAATGTGGATTGTATATTTCGGCCTGGTAAATAGTTTTTATTATGAGGCACATGTTCGAATAGATATTATAGATGAAATTATTCACTCAAAAAAAATAAAGAAGGTTATTCAATTTATTTTTTATAATATCTTTGGTTTTGTTTTCGGAATTTACCTGAGCCTATTCTCCTATCAATTATTTCAAAATTATTTACAGACGTCTCAACTGACGGTAATTTTACGTTGGCCACTTTACCTTATTGTCCTTCCTTTTTTATTAGGCGGACTATTAACAAGTTGTTATTTCCTAATAACAATTATCAGACATCTTAGAGTATTTATTAAAGGAAGTAATAAAGCTTCCAGACAATAGATTTGTTACAGTCATTTAGTAAACTTTTTAGTTTTACTAAGATTGAAGAGAATTCCCTTTGTAAGGGAATTAACCAAATAAAAGCGTTCTGAGGAAAGCCTTCAAACATTTAAGTATAGAAACTTTATTTTACTGGGGGGAGAATGAATTAATGGGACTAATGTTGCTAACCTTTTTAATATTTTTACTTGCCGGAGCACCTATTGTTTTTTCATTTGCTTTTTCATCAATAATTTATTTAATATTAAACCCAAATATGGCTTCCATATTGCCACCAATATTATATTCATCTTTAGATTCTTTTCCTCTTTTAGCAATTCCTCTTTTTTTATACGCAGGTGATATTATGTCAGAAGGGGGAATTTCTAAGAATATAATTGCTTTTGCATCCGTAATGATCGGTAAAGTTAGAGGATACTTAGGGGCAATAACAGTCTTTTCATGTGCATTCTTTGCAGCAATATCAGGATCAGGTGTGGCAACTGTAGGTGCAATAGGGAAAATGATGATTCCGGAAATGGTTAAAAACGGCTACCCAAGGGGCTATGCTTCAGTATTAACTGCTACAGCGGCGTTTTTAGGAGTTATTATACCCCCAAGTATACCTATGATTTTATATGGTTATATGTCTAACACTTCTATTGCGGAATTATTTATCGGTGGCATTATACCAGGAATAATCCTAGTACTACTTTTTTTAATCATTAATTATTTTTATTCCAATAAATTTCAAAAAAATAATGATTCCTTTGAATCAAACTATCAAGAAGAATTAGAAATTAAGCAAAATAAATTTTTCTCAATTATTAAAACGGCAAGATCTTCTATTATGGCTCTACTAATGCCAGTTATTATCCTAGGGGGAATCTACTCAGGAATTTTCACGCCAACAGAAGCTGCTGCTGTTTCAGTTGTTTATGCTATTTTAATTGGATTTTTTGTCTATAGAGACTTGAATCTAAAAATATTTTATTCTCTAACAAAAAATACAGCATATACTACTACATTTCTAATGATTACATTAGTTTTTGCGACTGTATTTTCTAGAATTCTTACGGTAGAACAGATACCGAAAAAATTGGCTGAATTTATGGTTAATCTATTTCCAGCAGAATGGATGATCATAGTAACTATTATAGTCTTTCTACTAGTATTAGGAATGTTAATGGACACAGTAACAAGTGTAATTATCGCGACGCCGATCTTGGTTCCCATAGCAACCACTATTGGTTTGGATTTGGTGCATTTCGGAGTGGTTTTAACTTTGTTATTAGCAATTGGTCAAATTACACCGCCCATGGCGATCAATTTATTCTTATCATCGCAAATATCTGGAGCAACTTTTAAAGAACAATTATCTTATCTGGTTCCTTTTATAATTGGTTCACTTTTTGTTGCTATCCTATTAACCTTTATACCAATTATTGTTTTATTTTTACCTGGTTTTCTTTAAGAGTCTGTTCAACCCCTTCATGTCATTACGGACAGCTCAATAAACGGAAATGAAGGGAGTAGTTGAAAAGACATCATGGGCTTGGGAGGTATTATTTCAGAACAGTAGGGATCAATAAAGACGTGGTTCGAGACTACACTCGGAAGCAAGAAGAAGATCATCGAACTTTAACTGGAGATCTACAGGGGAATGTTGAAAGTCTAGTGGTTACGCAATCAAGAAACTGTGTACTATGAATTGAGAAACGTCCGGATTGTTTTATCTAACTGCTTGCGAAGAGTAGTTAGTTGTTGGATTGAATTGCTCATCAAATCCAAACGAATGGCTTGTTGGCGCTCAATATGCGTCTTCCTTTCTCATACTTAAGACTATTTCCAACTTCCTGTAATTCATCGATTTTGGATTACATAACATATCGCCGGCGATTCATGGTTATTAAATAGCTGACGAGTGTTGTATGAAAATCCTCCCCAATTATTTGGAAATACTTAAGTTCATTTAGATAGTAATCTTAACGATTATAAAAGAGGAGGAATTTATTGTGAAAATTATAGCTGCAGTAGTCAACGGAGTTAACGAAGAATATGTTCTTGAGGAATTAACACTTGGTGAACTTTATTCCGACGAAGTAATTGTGAAAATGGTTGCAACTGGTATTTGTCAATCAGATGAGGCGCTGCGTGTAGGCGCTGAAGCATATCCAATGCCTGCCGTCCTTGGTCATGAAGGTGCTGGTATTATTGAAAAGGTTGGAAGCGCTGTCAAGGATTTTGCTGTGGGAGATCAAGTTGTAATGGCGTATAATTATTGTGGTACATGTCCGAGTTGCCGAACGGGGCATCCTGCGGTCTGTACCGAATGGGCAGCATTAAATTTTTCTGGCAATCGTTCAGACGGCAGTTATACTTTTTATAAAGCAGATGGGACACCAGTGTCAAATTTCTTTACACAAAGTTCTTTTGCGACATATACAATTACCAATTCAAAGAATTTAATTAAAGTTGATCCGGAAGCTGATCTGCGTTTAATTGGCCCTTTAGGCTGTGGCTTATTAACGGGATTTGGCACCGTAGTCAATGGCTTACAACCACAAACTGGTTCATCTATTGCTATATTTGGTACGGGAGCGGTTGGACTTGGTGCACTGATGACAGCAAAAATTGTAGGTTGTTCAACTATAATTGCAATTGATATTCATAACTCTCGTTTGGAAACAGCTAGTGAGCTTGGTGCAACCCATACAATAAATAGTAAAACCGAGAATCTCCAAGAGCGGATAGATGAAATTACAGGTGGACGAGGAGTTAACTATTCAATCGATACAACAGGAATTTCCTCTATTATGAAAGCATCCATTGATATTCTTGCACTGGGTGGTAGTTTTGCACCTTTAGCTGTAAAACCAAACTCACTTGAACTTAAACCTTTTACAGATTTAATAATGTCAAACCGTAAAGTAGTAGGTGTTTTGATGGGTGATTCAGTTCCACAACTTGCGATTCCGCAACTTATTCAATATCATAAACAAGGGAAATTCCCGTTTGATAAATTCGTGAAGTTCTATAAATTCAATGAATTTAATCAAGCGGCTGCAGATTCTAATAGCGGTGAAACTATTAAACCGGTAATAATTATTGATGAGAGCTACCGTAGTCGTAATGATGAACCATTAATTGTTTTTAATAAATATTTTAACTAATTGGAAAGATCCGGCGTGTGTACATCTTACTTTAAGCGTCAAATAATCCCCATCTGGAAAACAGGTGGGGTTTATTTGACGCTTACATAGTTATAGGGGAGAAAGGCTTCGATTTGATGGTCATAGTGTTCGCATTGGTCATCTTTTCAGGGATGATTCATGCGCTGTGGAATTTATTTGCAAAAAAAGGGTGTTGCTATGGCACCAGCGGGAGTTTTTGTCGATCGTCTACGCCAATTTTGGCAATGACATTAAGACACTTGTATCGAATCCTTTCAATATCGCAGAATCCGTAAAAGCTGCAGACCTCGTTGTCGGGGCCGTGTTAATTCCGGGAGCCAAAGCACCGAAGCTTGTTTCGGAGGAGGTAGTGAAATCCATGAAACCTGGTTCCGTACTAGTTGATATCGCAATCGACCAAGGAGGCATCTTTGCAACCTCGGACCGGGTAACCACTCATGACAATCCGACTTACGTTAAACATGGGGTTATCCATTATGCAGTGACGAATATGCCAGGAGCAGTTCCTCAAACTTCTACAATGGCATTGACGAACGTCACAGTTCCTTATGCGCTTCAAATTGCTAACAAAGGATACCGACAAGCATGTTTAGACAATCCATCTCTCCTAAAAGGCATCAATACATTAAATGGTCACGTAACCTATCAAGCAGTTGCCGACGAGCAAGGGTTGGATTAAGTATCCGCTGAGTCGCTGTTGAATGAATCCAATCTTGTTACGAATAGATAAGAGTGCATGTGAAATTGAAAATTAAGCGAAATAACCTGCAGACACTTCTTAATAGAAGGGTTGCAGGTTTATTTGTGCATCGGGCCCTATTCATCATGACAGAAAGTGAAGTTCACAAAAAATTCGGCTATATATCTAGTGGTCTGAAAATGGCGAGTGAAGTCACCAAACTGACCCACAGTCAAATCATCTTGCAATACTCCCAATATAAGATAACAAATGACTTTTTTTAACCGAAAATTTTATAAGACTTTTTGTAGAATATCATTATAAAACGGCATATTTTATGGAAGGAGGATTGACTAGGCCACTTTCAGAATTACCTGGTAATCGTATACCGTCTATGCTATGGTCGCACCTTCTAGAGGAGGCCCCATCTATACTTTAGTCCACAAAGACGAAAAATTGCCGCGTACCCAATCCTTATTAACTCATATCTTCACTATCTAGCCAGTGAACATGGAATGGCACCATTTTATTGGGAACTCTGCATCTGTAAATGGCGAGGAGAGCTGACTGATGAATAAGCAAGTGATTTTGATCGGAAACGGTGGGCATGCCGCTGTATTGACTGAGATTCTTCTTCAGCAGAGGTTCGATATCCTGGGATTTACAGCCCCGATGCCGCAGGAAAATCGGTTTGGCATCCCTTATTTAGGAACGGACGAAGTGATAGGATCCTTCCCCTGCGATCAAGTTGAGTTGGTTCTCGGTTTTGGCTCGATCGATAATACAGATAGTCGGAAAAGGGTCTTTCAACATTTCAAGGTAAAAGGGTATTCTTTTGCGACGTTGATTCATAGGAATGCCCTCATTTCTCCTTACGCCACTTTGGGGGAAGGCGTCCAAATTATGGCGGGTGCGGTTGTTCAGGCTTTCGCTACGATTGCCGATAATACGATCATCAACACCAATGCAAGTATTGACCATGACTGCTCCATCGGCCAGCATTGCCATATTGCCCCGGGGGTGACTTGTTCGGGAAGCGTGACAATCGGCGATTCCTCGCATATCGGAACGGGGGCCATCCTTATCCAAAAGGTACGTCTGGGCAGTCATGTATTGGTCGGGTCCGGTTCGGTAGTCTTGCGTGACATTCGTGACTACGCAAAGGCGTATGGGGTCCCGGCGAAGGAAGTCTTGTGAATCATACAAAACTCACAGCTGTATCCATTTTTGAAGCGGGGCATTATAAATCAGAACAATCAATCTGTAAAGAGACTGGTAAAAAAGATAAAACCCCAAAAAAGCCAGTTATCATAAAATTGAGATAATAACCACTTGCTTAATAAGTACAAATTGCTTACAATCTAATTATAGGGAGGGAGAATCATAAAAATGGTAAATATTGAGGTGTCGACAACGATTAATGGTTCTACCTATCAGCAATTTGGAAAAGAGATTTTGATTACGCAAATGAAATTCCAGACACTTAGGTACTTATTCGACATTGACTATGATGTCCAGCGGCAGTTGGATATTCAACGAAGAAGGGAAATCCGGAATTTCATCCTCGCTTCTTTGGAAGCGGATGAACCGTTTTATTTTTCCCCGTTTGTCTTTTCTAGCCGGGATTCGCTCGACCGGACCGACGATGGTTTCGAGCTAATGCCGGGTAGGAAATTATACATAAGCGACGGCCAGCATCGTATGTCCGCATTGCTATCCGCTCATAGTCAGTTGACGCTCAAACGCGAAGCGGCCGAGGAGGCGGGGAAGTTTTCGGAGGCGGAAGAGTTGGAAGAGCATCTGGCAAGGATTGAATCCTATCCGATTTCCATGCAAATCTACCTATCTTTATCCAGAGAAGAGGAGAGACAGATGTTCTCCGATCTGAATTCGGAGCGGCGTGATGCCCATAGCGGATTGATCGTCAAGTATGATCAGCGGGATTCCTATAGCCGGTTGACACGGGAAGTGGCAGACCTTCTGAAAGAGGAGATCGAGGTCGAGATGGAGCTTTCCCGACTGACTTCCAAAAATTCAGCGCTGACTTCATTGACAACCATGCGGAAGTGCATGATTGCTTTGCTGGAAGGGAATGTCATCGTCAAGCCGGGAGACCCCTATCGGCTGACCAGCAAAAGGGAAGCGCTTACATATGGAAGGCACTTTTTTATGTCTTGGAAGAGCCTATTCCCGAAACGGGTTCCGAAACATCAGCAATCTGTCTACAAGCTGAGCGGGATTCAAATTGCATTAGCCCTGACTGCGGCTACGTTGCGGAAAGAACATGGCATGACTCATATCGAAGCAATCGATCAATTGAAACACTTGAACAAACAATGTACTTGGAGAGCGGATGATCCGTTGTTCATTCATTTATACGATCCAACGACGCATTGTCTAAGGAATCATTCGAATTCCACAGCCATCAAGCGGACAACGGTAGGATTTTTGCGGGCGATCCGAAAAGAAATGGAGGAGAGCCGGTGATTATTCATGATGTGTTTGAAAAGAAGCAGATGATCCTTAATTTTAAAATCATGGATTTGCTTCAAATGTTGTCTGACCAGCGTTTGACCATCCGTCGTCAAAATAAGGAACAAATCCGGATGATCCGCAATTACATCCTCGATAATTTACCTACACAGCAAGTGTACTTACCACCCCTTGTCGCTTACACGGACGAGACACTTGAGGACGGAAGACCACCGACCCGGCTTCATTTGATCGACGGTACGCAAAGGCTGCAGGCGTTCGTCGAGCTGGATGCCTATGTGAATCGATCATTCATGAGTGAGGATGAAGAGGAGCAGAAGAAAGTTATTCATTTGATGTACCGGTTTGAAGCGCTGGAAATTGCCGTACAAGTATACGAAGGGATGGGAGAGGACGAGGCGTCTCAATTATTTGTGGATTTGAACACAAAAGGGAAGAAAGTCGCCCTGTCGAAGCGGATTGCCTATGACTCCAGGAGTTCGATCAATCAGATTACAAACCGACTCCTGCAACAACATACGATGCTCCGGGAAGCTGGAGTGGATGAGGAAAAGGTGGCCATCGTTCGGCCGAACAATAAACACTTGCTGTCCTTATCACAACTGCGCCGGATCATCGGGTATTTCATGGCAGGCAAGACAATTTCAAGCAGGCTGAGCATGGATGTGGAAAGCATCATGTCTGAAGAGGAGAACATTGCATTGATCTCCACATGGTTCGATGAGTTGTTTTCCTTGTATCCAGCCGATTCGATCGGGGACTATGAAGTTTCCATGTTAGCGGGGTTTCCGTTGTTGTATGCAGTCGCGGTGTATGCGACCGATGGGTTGGAGGAGCTGTCCTTCGATGAAAAGCAAGCAGAGGTCGTTCGACGGATGCGAAAGTTGGCGAAGGTTGATTGGTCCCGAAACCAAGAGGACTGGCTTGATTTCAACGGACGGTTCAGAGGGAAGGAGAACTATTTTTATCTGTCGAGCGACAAGCGAAATATTGAGGCGCTTGTAGCGTGGCTGACCCGTAAAGGAGGTGAGTGACGTGTGAAAAAGCATGCAGAAATAAGAATCCCCGAGTGTTAAGTCTTGGACGGACCCACTCGAGGATAGAACGTCGGCGTATACCAACGTTACTGTTAGTATACGCCTTTTTTTTTGGAAATGATAGAAGCAAGTAAAAAAAGGAGGACTGACAGGGATGATTCGAACAGAATTCGTATTAACGCACGACACGGCTGTTTTTCTGCCGATGTATGATGGGACTGGAAAGCTTTGCACGCTAGTGATGGAAAACGGGGAAATGATTGAAGTGGCGATAAAGCCGAATGCACTGATGGATCGGACTTTGCAATACTACGGGTCGAGTTTGCAAGGGGCTAGTGACGGGGCCAAATACATACTAGGGAATACACAGATGAACCCGGTATGGATCAGTGACTCGATCATCTGGTTTCCGAGCAAGTCGGCGGCGAGCGACGATTGCGTCTGGCTTGCCTTGCATCATGTAGAACGCTATGTGCCTTGTGGGAAAGAGGAGACGGAAGTGACCCTGAGCACGGGCAGCAAGGTCGTCATCAAATGCAGTTATTATTCGTTCGACAAGAAAGTGCAACGTGCCTATAAACTGAAAGGGACCATCAATAAAAGGCTGGAACTAAGCGCAGCGACGGTAGTGAAAGAAAACATCGTCTGTTACAGTATTTCCAAGGAGGAAAACAGTGTCCATTATGAAATAAAGTCTTTGGATTAAAGTTTAGTAATACGAAAAAAAACCGTTATGTCCATTAGGATTAACGGTTTTTTATGTAGGGCAAACTTGAACGTATCATCACCCCTGCAAATACTCCTTCACCACCTTCGACACAACTTTTCCCTCCGCACGGCCGCCGACTTCTTTCATCATCAACCCGACTGCCTGCCCCATTGGCATGTCTTTCGCGATGCCGAGCGACTGGATGAGAGCTTTCAATTCATCTTCCGTGAGTTGTTTTGGCAAATAGGATTCGATAATGGTGATTTTCGCTTTTTCCGCTTCGGCTATGTCGTCCCGTCCCGCGTTTTGTGCTTCTTCCAGCGATTGTTTCGTCTGCTTCAACTCGCGTTGGACAATCTTGATCTCTTCTTCCTCCGTCAATTCGCGCTTCTGCTCGATCTCCTGATTTTGTAGACCCGCTCGTAGCAGGTTGACGACTCCTTTTTTTACAGAATCTTTTTCTTTCATTGCTGTTTTCATATCAGCCAGTAATCTTTCTTTTAGTGTAGTCATCGTAGGATTCCCTCATTTCTTAACATATCCTTTTCTCCAAGTTTAGCCGGAATTCTCTGAATCAAACCATAGGAACAACAGGAAAACGGTCCATCCGAACCGAATAAGAATGGATAAGGAGGAGGATACGATGACTACAGAACAGCTCTTACCGAGTACGGAAAAGAAACAAGGACCGATTGAAACACCGGTCAAAACTATCTTTAAGAAGTTTGCCAATCAACGAGATGTGTCGCTCGTCTATGGGGACCCGATTGAATTGGGTCTGAAAAAGGTCGTCCCTGTCGCCAAAGTGAGATACGGAGTAGGCGGCGGGAGTGACGGTACCGGTGGAGAAGGAGGCGGCGGTGGTTTTATGATCAACCCAATAGGCGTCTATGAGATTACACCGGAAGATGTGAAATTCAAATCGACAATCGATTGGAAAGTGCTTTTGGCTTTGACTGTTTGTACATTTGGATTGTTTTTGGTTTTGAAGATGGTGAAGAAGTGAGATTTATGGTTCTATACACGGCATGATTGCATAAATATTGGCGCCCAGGCCGGGCGTATGAAGTGGACTCTTTTAATAATGCCGAGCTTTTCGAGCTTGCGGATGGCGCGCCGGACAGTGGAATTGGATTTGCCGATTTCCTGTTCAATCGTCCCGTGTCTCAAGTGGGCGGCCCCATGTTGAGTGGAGTAGCGACGGATCGTGTAGAGGACGGTCCGTTCGGTGGCGGTAAGGTTGTTCCAGTGTTTTGCGACATGCCGCTTGACCGCCTCGTTCAAGTCCTGTGTGTCCGTGAAGTAAGTGAATTCTTCCAAATAGCTTGTCATGTCAATTCCCCCCTTTTGCCTTCTATATAGAAGGGCGGACGGGAGAGGGATACATCCATTTGGATTTAATTTAAAATAAAAAGCGTTGCGTCTCGAGGGGAGAAGCAACGCTTTTTGAGTGGTTATGGTTCTGAGTGTGCCAGTTCCACGAATCACCTTACCTGTTTCGCTTTCTTTCCTAAGTAATCCACAATCCCCATCGCACTGACGGACATATCGAGTTCAATCATTCGGTAGGCACTATGATCGTCCGGGATGCCAAGCTCCCGAAGATGGGTCCGAACCCGATTCAATAGACGCTCCGCCAACGCTTCATGGTCTTCTTCATTGGCAGCTGCCGCTTCGGCTTCTTCCATGAATAACTTGAGCCATTCGGACACTTGTTGCAACGTTTCCTTCGGCGTGTCGCTCATGCCGAAATGGCCGAAATACAACGCATCGAGGTTCTTCGCTGTAAATCGATCGATGGATTGCTGCATCATATCAGGGTCGAATTGATTCGGTGAAGTGGATGGCGGGAAGAACTCCACTCCGTCGCGAATCAAAGGCGCATAGCGGATGCCCGCCGTGTCTCCGATGAAAATGCCGTTGCTGACAGGGTCGTAAATCCCGATATGGTGATTGGCGTGTCCCGGCGTATCCCAGAACTCCAGCGTGCACGCTTCTCCGATTTTCAAAGTATCGCCTTCTGTCATCTCTAAAATCCGGTCTTCCGGAATCGGTACGACAGGCGCGAAAAGCGCATCGAATTTATCACCGTAGATCGCTCGTGCGCCCGCCACCAGTCGACTAGGATCCGCTAGATGCCGGGCCCCTCTTGGATGAACGATGACTTTAGCATTCGGACATTCAGTCATGAGCAGTCCGGCTCCTCCAGAATGATCCAAGTGGACATGTGTCGCAATGATGTACTTGATTTGGTCCAACGGAATCCCGAGTGCCTCCAACCCTTTTTTTACGTAAGGAATCGATGTGCTCGGTCCCGTATCGACCAATGTGATTTCTTCTTCCATGATGATATACGTCCCGGTCCGCTCTTCTAAACCAAGGTCGAATCCATCGATTATGTAGATTCGTTCGTTCAATTTGATCGGTTGTTTTGGCTGCATTCCACTTACCCCCAGTTGAATTAATAATTTTCATTCCCTCTACTTTAGTTTCTACAATTGGAAAGGTTCTCCTTGTTTTGTGACGGAAATGAGACTGGGATAGGTCGTTTTATTCAAAAAGAATCAACTTTTTAGTTGTATATTAAACTTAATTAGTATAATAGATATAAGTTCTAATGTAATTCTAGAAGTGGATTATCATTTGAAAGAGAGGGTATTTCGTGAACAGTCTAATAAGCATATTCCGTAAAAGGAATGAGGGTCTTGTTGAAGCGAGTAAATTGCAGCCAGTGACAATGCAGTTGGAGGACGGACAAATGACAAGGCAAGCCATGCTGATCGGTTTGTCGGAAGAGGATTTGCGAGTCATGAAACAGATGAAGCCGATCATCGCTCCGCAATTGGAAGATTTGGTGGACAAGTTCTATGCGAAATTATTAAAAGTCCCTCTATTGAAAACGATTATTTTTCGGCACAGCTCGCCGGAACGATTGAAAGGGAAACTCAGTCTCCATTTGTCGGAAATGCTGGACGGAAACATCGATGACGCATTCATTCAGCAACGGATGACGATTGCTCGGGTTCATTATGAGATTGATCTCGATCCGCATTGGTATATTGGAGCATTTCAGTTGTTACAGGATGCGATTTTGAGCTGCGTTCTGGAGAAAGTGGACAACCCACAAGATGTGTATCGCTTTATGGGAGCGGTTACAAAGATGTTTAATTTTGAACAGCAACTGGTGTTGGAGGAATATCATAAAAGCTATCAGCGTGGCATTAAGGAAGAAAATGCAAAAGTACGAGATGAAGTGAAGGAGCGGATCGGCGCAACGAGCGGGGATCTAGTGACGATCAGCGAAGAAACGCAAGCGTCCATGGAAGAGCTGATCGCGAGCAGCAATGAAGTGGCGGCGACGGTGCAGCGGACAGAAGAGCAATCCGTGATCACGCAAGGGCTGGCACGCGACGGCTACGCGCAAATGGAGTCGCTACATGAGAAAATGATGCAGATCGAGAAAAGTGCGAATGAAATGCGGCGAATCATGGGGCAATTGGATGGTTCTTCGAAGGAAATCCAGAAAGTGATTTCAATTGTACGGACGATTGCGGACCAGACAAACTTGCTATCGTTGAATTCCAGCATCGAAGCGGCACGAGCGGGGGCGTACGGGAAAGGCTTTGCCGTCGTGGCGGATGAAATCAGGAAGTTGGCGGACGAGACGAAGCGTTCAATCGGGCAGATTACGGAATTAATTCAACGTAATAGCGGCCAAATCGGACAGGCGGTGGACACACTTGCGGAGATGCGGGAGAGGATTGCCGAAGGAAGTGACGATTCGGCTGGGACAAAAACGGCATTCGAGGAAATCGTCTTCGCGATGGATACGAACATTCGCTACGTGACTTCAGCGGTCAGCGAGTTACAGGCACTCGTGGAAGGCATCGGGCAAATGGGCCGGGCAACGGAGCAGATCGCCAATTCGGCGGATACACTGAACGAGACGACACAAAGCTTCTAATAGAAATCTGCTCCAGGTGGCCAGGCTTCGGCCACCATTCGCAAGCACTACGCGAATGGTGGTTGTGCCTGGCATCCCGTGTTTGTCGGGAATTTCCAAGATCTGCTCAACATCGGACTGGGCTCGCCGATAATAGAAATAACGAGCGTTTTCAAGTACAAGGAGGTATGGGAGATGGTCAGTCGGATTGGGGGAAGTCCTGGCACAGCGCAAACAGGTGCGGCAGGCGAAAGCGTGGCATTCAACAAGGATGTTGAGATGGTCAGCGAAGTGCAAGCGATACAAGCAAAACAGCTAGCGGTAGAGCAAAAGGAATTGCCGCTTGAAAAAGCAAAGCAAATGACAGAAAGCATGAACAATTTTCTGGAGAGCACGAACACGCAACTACGCTTTAAACTACATGATCAGTTACACGAGTACTATGTAACGATCGTCGATTCGAAAACTGACGAAATCGTCCGCGAGATCCCATCGAAGAAATTGATGGACATCCACGCGGCCATGCGCGAATTCGTCGGGCTGCTCATCGACCGGAAAATTTAAGAAAAGGTGTGAAGAAACATGAGAATCAGTGGTTTGGCAACGGGAATGGACACGGAGTCGATCATCCGCGACATGATGAAAGCCCACCGACTCCCGTTGGACAAGATAACACAGAAAAAGCAATACTTAGAATGGCAACTGGACGATTACCGGAGCATTAACCGGAATTTGCTGACACAAAGTGATAAGTTGTTTGATACCGTTCAAAAGGAAAGGAATTATCTCCAGAAAACGGTGACGGTCTCGAATACAAATGCTGTCAATATACGGGCTCTCAATGCGACGGCTGATTTCTCGGGAACCATTGCAGTACATCAGTTGGCGAAACAGGCGACATTGCAGGGTGGAGCGATTACTAAGAGCGATCTTACAACTACTTACACAGATGAGGAAATTAAGACGTTAAAACTGTCAGAACTGAACTTTAACACAGGAGATATTAAAGTTTCCATTCAGGTGCCAGGGGAAACCACCCCCAAAGACTTAATCTTTACTGCGGACGACACAATTAGTAAAGTACTTTCAAGAATCAATGAAGAAACTGGTGTAAGTGCGTTCTATGATGCGCATACAGGAAGGATTGCAATGACGGCTAAAAACAGCGGGGGTAGTGAAGCCGATAATATTATCCAGGTTAGCGGTGATTTGGCCAATCATTTAAATTTAACGACGGGTAAAGGGGCCTCTGCCCAAGAAGGAAAAAATGCTGTATTTACATTTAATGGATTAAGAACAGAGCGCCCATCCAATACATTCCAAATTAACGGATTTGAAATTAATCTAAAGCAAGTGACGGATCCACTTCCAGCAAATCAAACAGATCCGGTATCGACTACCAACGCTGTAACCTTCAGCTCCGCACCGAACACTGACAAAATCGTGGATTCTGTCGTTCAATTCGTCAACGACTATAATAAAATGATCGAAGAATTGAACGCCAAACTCCGGGAGCCGAAGTATCGGAATTTCCAACCGCTTTCGGATGAACAGAAGAAGGAAATGAAAGAAAAAGAGATCGAGCTATGGGAAGAGAAGGCGAAGAGTGGGACGTTGCGCAACGATCCTATGATTTCCAGCATGCTCTCTCAGCTTCGTACAATTATGAGTAGCTCCGTACAGGTTGGGGATAACCCAAATGACAAGATGAGTTTACGTGATATTGGAATTACAGTTTCTACAAGTTACACCGACAACGGAAAATTGCTGATAAATGAAGACAAGTTGCGGGAAGCGATTGCGGCCGATCCGGATAAAGTATATAAATTGATCGGTCGGACAGACAAGGATAACGAAAAAAATAATGGAATTGCGGTCCAATATCGTCAAGTGCTGCTGGACGCACAAAAGGACATTCGCAGTAAAGCGGGACGTGCTGGCGACACGAACGATGCCTTCGCTCTGGGGCGCAATTTGAAAGACATGAATAACCAGATCGACCGGTTTGAAGACCGCCTAAAAATGACAGAAGACCGGTACTGGAGGCAATTCACAGCGATGGAGCGGGCTATCCAACGCGCGAACGCCCAGTCAGCCCAATTGATGAGTTCCTTCGGCGGTGGCATGTAAGTAATAAGTAGGACAAAAGGAGATACACATAATGGCGATTAATAATCCTTATGCAGCGTACCAGAACAACTCGGTGAACACTTCAACGCCCGGCGAGCTGACGCTCATGCTGTACAACGGATGCCTGAAGTTCATTTTGCAGGCAAAGAAAGCATTGGAAGAGGGGAACATCGAGGAGAAGAACAAAGCGGTCCAGAAGGCGCAAGCGATTGTGACTGAATTGATGCTAACCTTGGACACATCGATGCCGATTTCGAAAAACATGATGGTCCTCTATGAGTTCGTTAACCACCGGCTTTTAGAAGGCAATATTCAGAACGACAGCAAGTTCTTCGACGAGGCGTCGGACATCATCACCGAATTCCGCGACACTTGGAAGCAAGTGATCCAAATCAATCGACAAAAACAATATGCCAATGTGGATGAAATATGATCCGTCCTGCACTGACCGCTTGGCATGATGTGACGGAACAACTGCTGGCTGCCACCCGACGGAATGGCGAAGCGGAACGCGACGAAGTCATCCAGGAAATCGAAGGTCTGCTTGATGCACGGGATAAGCTTCAACCCCATGTTGCGGCACCACACACTCCCGAAGAAGAAGCCTTCGGGAAAGATCTGATGGTACTCGAGCAAAAGGTCCAGCAGCAGCTTGCCGCCTTTTTAAAGCAGATCCGGCACAACATCACCGAAACCCAAGCCAAAAAAGACAACATGAAAAGCTACGTCAATCCTTACAGCAATCTAGGACGGGACGGCGGCTATTACGATACGAAACAATAAGGTCCGAAAGAGATGATTTCTCTTTTGGGCTTTTTGTTTAACTGAGCAGGGGGCGGCGATTGATAGTTGCGGAACATCGTCAAATGGTTGGACTACCCTACGGAATAGTTGGAGAACTCCTGAGGAAGAGTTGAAACCTTAGTCTAATCGCTGTAATACTTTCGCACTAGGTTGGCCAACTCTCACTTGGTCGTGATTCTCCCGGTAATAGACGCAATTCTTACGTCGATTGTCGTACTTTTTGGCGAAATGGTCGTATTTCTCGAAGAAATGGTAGGAATCCGATCACGTGGTTGTAATTCTCGATCTATTGGTCGTATTCCTTTATGGAATGGTCGAAATCCTTCGCCACTTGGTCGTAATTCTATCACTCAATTAAAACGTGTCTTAGAATTTCCCCGTAAACGCCTTAAGTAGGCAAAAATACACCTATTTATCTAATAATTGAGTTATTTATCCTATATGAATGATTGTTCATTCATGATATATTTTACATACTTTATTGTAAAATAACTATTCGAAAATAACTAGGGCGGGAAAGGGTGTTTGGATTGTCAATTGAACAATTAAAGAAAAATGATTGGCTTCAAAAAAATAAAATCATGACGACGGGCTTCTTGATCGCGTCGGGGCTTGGTTTAGCGGCTCAGCTTGTTCAGCGGTCCAATCCGGCTATCATTTTTTCGGTGGCGATTCCTTTTATTTTAGCAGGGCTTTTTTACATCATTAGTCTTCGGGTGAAAGCAATTTCCCGGACTCTGCCTTTTATCCTACTTTTTCTTAATTTCTTTATTGCGCTTGGTGTCATCTTCCTATCCGGTGCCAATTTGGGCTCCATCGGTATCATTATCCTGTTGCTGGTCATTGGTTCGATCCATGGTGTCGTCAAGATTCTCATAGTTGGCTACACATTGAGCTTCATTGCACTCCTGTTAAATAATCAATATTTCGTGGAGCCGGCATTGGTGGAGGGGAGCGGGTTGAATCTTCTGATCCTTCATTTCCTATCGGGTGTTGTCCTGTTTCTGTTGGTCCGGCAAAATGGACGGATGTTTACGCATATCGAGGAGCTTGTCGCCTTGACGGCAGAGAAGGCGGAAGAGGAAGAGGCCCACGCTCAACACTTGGACGAAGCTGTGGAGAATATCAGTGCAAACTTGGCGCAAATCCGGGCAGGTGCAGAGATCGCTTCAAATTCGCAACGCGAGATGTTGGCGGCTGTCCATGAAGTGAGCGCAGGGAGCCAGGAACAAACGGATCATATTACGACGATTGCACGGAATGCGGAACACACTTATGAAGCAGTACAACATATATCGGAAGGCTTGACAGAGATCGTGGAGCAGGCCGAGGAAGCTGGGCAAAAAGCGGATGAGGGCACGGTCAATATGGCTGAATTAAAGGCCGGCATAGACTCGTATGCGGTTTTCTTCGACGAGTTAACGGAAACGTTCAACAGGTTATCCGAGAAAATCACGGAGACAAACGGGTTTGCAAGTTCAATTAAAGAAATAACCGATCAGACCAATTTACTGGCTTTGAACGCGTCCATCGAGGCAGCACGTGCTGGCGAGCACGGGAAAGGCTTCTCTGTCGTAGCGAGTGAAATCCGAAAGCTGGCGGGAATGACGGATGCGACACTCAAGAAGATTGATACGAATTTGACGGAAGTGAACAACTATAACACACTGGCCTTGTCAAAACTCGACGATGGATTGCGGCAGGTCGACATGCAGACGGCTATTGCGGAGGAATCGGATCGATCGTTCGGTGCTTTATTTAATACAATGGGGAAGTTGAGGGAAGAATTATCGGTGTTCATCCAGGACTTCCGGAAAATCAATGAAAATAGCGACACGATACGTGAGCGCACACAACAGTTCGCGGCAATCATGCAGCAGAGCACAGCGACGATCGAGGAATTGAGTGCCACGCTTACCGAGCTGACGGAAGATCAACAAAGAATTTCCGGATATATACAACAAACACATGAAGAGGCGGTACGGATACGACAATAAAAAGAGGGGGAGACGGTATGGAGAACGTGGAGGCGATTCGGGAAAAGGAGTTCGCGAGAAAGAACTTTATTTTATTCGTTACGCTAGGCGGTTCAAGCTTCATCGGGTTGATCTTTTATTTATTGACGGGACAAGGGTTCATGAAGACGGTGAGTATGGCCATACCGGCTGTGTTGACGACTATCGTGTATTTGGCTTCGGTGAAAGTCCGGTTTGTAGAACGGGCTTTTCCGTGGATCACGCTTGGTTTGACAGCGTTTGCGGCAATTTTAAACGGTGTTGTAGGTGATCCGTCCATTGCGACGGCGGGCATCGCGTTTTTCGTTGCGGGAATTGCGAGTGTCCATTTGTCGATGGGCATCATGGCGTATGGCTCTTTGTTGGCAATGTCGGTTATGGGCGTCTTTCTGGTAAAGTACCCGCATCAGGAGCAGATTGCAGCCAGCAAGGGAAGTCTGACGCTTGTGCTGATCTTGATGGGGGTCGGATTGTTTATTCAAATCAAGCAGATGCGGAAGTTGCAGGAGAGACTCGACTTGTTTACGGAGGAACAAGCAGCACAAGCGATTGCGGAAGAAGAGAAGCATCTGGCCTTACACGCGGTAGTGGAGCGGGTGGCGGGCGATCTGCAGTCGATTGGGGAGACGGCCACGCGTCATTTGGAGTCGCAACAGGAACTCCTATCGATCATGAATGGCGTGACGGCAGGAGTCGAGCAGGAAGCGGCGCAAGTGTTGAACATTGCGGAAAATGCAGGGCGGGCACAGGAAGACGTGACAGACATGTTGCAGGAGACACGAGTCATGGCGGACGAAGCCCGAAATGTATGCGAGAGTTCACAGGAGATTGTACAACGGATGCAGACGATGAGGCGCGGGATGGAAGCCGTGCAAACCTATTTAGGCGGGTTGAATCAATCCTTCCACGAACTGTCGGGCAATATCGGGAAGACGAATGAACTGGCCGCATCGATAGCGACGATTACCGAGCAGACGAATTTGCTGGCGCTGAATGCGTCGATCGAAGCGGCACGGGCGGGAGTCCACGGGAAAGGGTTTGCAGTCGTGGCAGAGGAAATTCGCAAGCTCGCCGGGATGACAGCGACTACTTTAACGGAAATTAACAATAATCTGGCAAATGTCAACGCGATGAACGAGCGGTCGAGCCGGGACCTAGCACAAAGCACGGAACTATTGATAGAGCAGGGGGCCATGACCGCCAATGCGGAGACGGATGTTGCCGAAATGCACCACACCCTAAGCCGATTCCATGACCAATTCGAGATGTTTGATGGGAAAATGGAATTGATCACGCAAGAAACGACGGATATTATGCGGATGACCGGGACGGTGGCCGATTTGATTTCCGAATCAAGTGCTTCTTTGGAGGAATTGAATGCGTCGATCCAGATGACCGTAGCTGATAATGAACAGATTGTATCGACGTTGGAGGACACGGTGAAACGGACCATGAGCCTAGTAGAAATTTAATGATTCGCACTTTTTCTGTTATACTAAGAGTAAACGTACAATAAGCTAGGGAACGGAGTGTGATCTATGCTTTATAAACGTACCGAGTATTTCAGATATACGTTCGGCGAGCCGTTGGATGCCGAGTTTCGGATTCTAAAGGCGGAGGGCCAGTCGAATCCGGGCGAGTGCAAGATGGTCGATCTCAGCCCAGGCGGCGCAAAGCTATATTCTTCGTACGACATCCCTATTGGACAGGATGAAGCCCCCCGGTTGTCGCTGAAGTTCACAGTCTACAACTATCCATTGGAAGTACCGGGGACAGTGCTATGGAAAAAGCCATTCAACCAAGGGCATATGTATGGATTTGAATTCGATGAGGACCGGAAAATCGGCGAGCTGATCATCGGTGAATTAAAGTTGCGGAGGCGTGCTGAAACGGATAGTAATCGGTGATGAATCGCGCTTCCGAAAGCCAGTGCAGTTTATTCAATAATCCGCCACACTTCGACAATTTATAAAAAAAGGCGTGTTTCTTTAAAGGGTTTACCGGGTATCGTGTAGAAGTAAGGATTATCGGTAAATAAAGGAGGAGTTCATATGCTAGACTTTAACATCCGCGGTGAAAATATCGAGGTGACTCCAGCTATACGCGAACATGTGGAGAAAAAAGTTCAAAAGCTTGAAAGATACTTCACAGAAGGCGCAAATGCAACAGCTCATGTAAATTTGAAAGTGTATAATGATAAGCAGACAAAAGTGGAAATTACAATTCCAATGAAAAATTTGACACTCCGTGCGGAAGAGCGGCACGACGACATGTATGCTGCGATCGATCTGATCGTTGACAAGCTTGAGCGTCAAATTCGAAAATATAAAACAAAGGTCAACCGCAAATTCCGTGAACGCGAAGGCGTTGCTGCTTTCTTCGCATCCGTGAACAATGAAAAATCAAACGACGCTCCGGCTCAGACAGATGAAGATGCGGAATTCCCAATCGTCCGGACGAAACAATTCGATTTAAAACCGATGGATCAGGAAGAAGCGATCTTGCAAATGAACATGCTCGGCCACAATTTCTTCATCTTCACAGATGCGGAATCCGATGGCACGCACATCGTCTACAAACGAAAAGACGGCAAATACGGTCTGATTGAAACAAACTGAATGAAGTGATCATGCCATCCCCCGTGCAGCAGGTCTGCCGGGGGATTGGTTTTTTGTGAGGATGTGGAGTTCACACTTACCGCAAGCCCCACACCTCCCAAATTCCGACTGTTCTCATTTGCATGAGGCTTTTCGCAGTGTTAAAATGAAGGGTGAACTAAATGAGGATGTGACCTATAAATGCTTGGCGTATTAAATAAAATGTTTGATATGAATAAACGAGATTTAAAGCGTCTGGAAAAAGTGGCGGACAAGGTGGAAGCACTCGCTACAGAGATGGAGCAGTTGTCCGATGAGCAGCTGACAGCGAAGACGGACGAGTTCAAGGAGCGGCTTGAGGCTGGGGAATCATTGGATGACCTCCAGGCAGAAGCGTTTGCGGTCGTCCGCGAAGCGTCACGCCGAGTGCTTGGTATGTATCCGTTCCGTGTGCAGATCATTGGGGCTGCGGCTTTGCATGAAGGCAATATCGCCGAGATGAAAACCGGGGAAGGAAAGACGTTGACGTCGACGCTTGCGGTTTATTTAAACGCGCTGGCTAGCAAAGGGGTCCACGTCGTAACGGTGAATGAATACTTGGCGAGCCGGGACGCGACGGAAATGGGGCAGCTGTACGAGTATCTCGGGCTGTCGGTCGGCTTGAATTTGAATAGTATGTCAAAAGAAGAAAAACGCGAAGCGTATGCAGCGGATATCACATATAGTACGAATAATGAGCTCGGCTTCGATTATTTGCGCGACAATATGGTGCTGTACAGTGAACATAAAGTGCAGCGACCGCTTTTTTATGCGGTCATTGACGAAGTCGACTCGATTTTGATCGATGAGGCGCGGACGCCGTTGATCATTTCCGGGCAAGCCGCAAAATCTGCGGAATTGTACCGGTTGGCGAACCGCTTTGTCATTTCATTGAAAAAAGACGAGGATTATTCCTATGACGAATCGACAAAAGGCGTCGTGTTGACGGAAGCGGGCATTGAGAAGGCAGAGAAGGCATTTTCAATTGATAATCTTTTCGATCTGAAGCATGTTTCGCTCAACCATGCGATCACCCAGTCGCTGAAAGCCCATGTGAGTATGCACATCGATGTCGATTATGTCGTCCAGGAAGGCGAAGTGGTCATCGTCGATTCATTCACAGGTCGTCTCATGAAAGGTCGTCGCTATAGCGATGGTTTGCATCAGGCAATTGAGGCGAAAGAAGGCTTGGAAGTCCAGAATGAATCGATGACGCTGGCGACGATCACCTTCCAGAACTATTTCCGGATGTACGATAAGCTGGCCGGTATGACCGGGACGGCGAAAACGGAAGAGGAAGAGTTCCGGAACATCTATAATATGAACGTTATCGTGATTCCGACGAACCGTCCGATTGCGCGGGACGACCGGGCAGATTTGATTTACGCAACGATGGACGGGAAGTTCAAGGCGGTCGCGGAAGATATCAAGGAACGACATGAGAAAGGCCAGCCAGTGCTGGTCGGGACAGTCGCAATCGAGACGTCCGAAATCATTTCGAAGTACTTGACGAAATTCGGCGTGAAGCATAATGTATTAAACGCGAAAAACCACGGTCGGGAAGCGGAAATCATCCTGGAAGCCGGGCAACCCGGCTCCGTGACAATCGCGACAAACATGGCGGGCCGCGGTACGGATATCAAGCTCGGCGAAGGTGTGAAGGAGCTTGGCGGTCTGGCGGTCCTCGGTACGGAGCGGCATGAGTCGCGCCGGATCGACAATCAGCTCCGCGGTCGTTCTGGACGTCAAGGAGACCCGGGGGTTACTCAATTTTATTTATCCTTGGAAGACGAATTGATGCGCCGCTTCGGTTCGGATCAAATGAAAAATATGATGACGAAACTGGGAATGGACGACACGACACCGATCCAATCGCGGATGGTGTCAAGATCGGTTGAATCAGCGCAGAAACGGGTAGAGGGGAATAACTTCGACGCGCGGAAGCGACTTCTTCAATACGATGATGTCCTTCGTCAGCAACGGGAGATCATTTATAAGGAACGGAATGAAATTTTGGAATCCGACAATATCCGCGGCGTGCTGGAACAAATGCTTGCAAATGTCATCGACAATGCCGTGGCAATCCATACGACCGAGGAAAAGCCGGAGGATTGGAATTTAAAAGCATTGGAAGATTATCTCGGTGCCAATTTGCTTCCGGAAGGACGTTTGACGAAAGCGGATATGGAAGGGAAATCGGCTGAAGAGTTGAAACAATTGATCACCGATGCCGTGACGGAGCGCTATGACGAGAAGGAAGAGGAAATGTCGGAGGAGCGCATGCGCGAGTTCGAAAAAGTCGTTCTCTTGCGTGCAATCGACACGAAATGGATGGACCATATCGATGCGATGGAACAGCTGCGTGGCGGAATCCATTTACGCGCCTATGGCCAAACCGATCCACTCCGTGAATACCAAGCGGAAGGATTCGCAATGTTTGAAGAGATGGTCTCCGCCATCGAAGCAGATGCTGCGAAATATGTCATGAAAGCGGAAATCCGCAACAACCTGGAACGCGAAGAAGTCGCGAAAGGGCAGGCTGTCAACCCGAAAGAAGACGGCGAGCAAGTGAGAAAGAAACCGGTACGGCGTGCGGTGAACATCGGACGTAATGATCCATGCCCATGCGGCAGCGGGAAGAAATTTAAAAACTGCCACGGCAAAGCGTAAGCGGCCGGGCAACCCAACTTCAGGAGGAAACCACGATGATTGAATTATCCGATGTACGGAATGAGTTAGACAAAACAGCTAAGAAATTAGCGGACTTCAGGGGGTCTCTTTGACTTAGAAAACAAAGAGGCACGCATCCAGGAACTCGATGAGGTGATGCTCGAGCCGGGATTTTGGGACGACCAGGATTCCGCGCAAAAAGTGATCTCGGAGTCGAATGGCTTGAAAGACATCGTCGGCGATTTCAATGAATTGAACGACGAGCAGGAGAACTTGGAAATGACGCTTGAACTGCTGAAAGAGGAATTTGACGCTGAACTCCAAGAAGAACTTGGATCGGAATTAAAGGAATTCAAGACGAAAGTCGAAGCGTTCGAGCTGCAAATGCTATTGAGCGATGAATATGATAAAAACAATGCGGTCCTTGAAATTCATTCCGGCGCAGGCGGTACGGAGTCTCAGGACTGGGCATCCATGCTGCTGCGGATGTACACACGCTGGGCGGATGATCAAGGCTTCAAGGTCGAGACGCTCGATTACCAAGCGGGTGATGAAGCGGGTGTCAAATCCGTCACGTTGTCCATCAAGGGGCATAATGCGTACGGCTATTTGAAAGCGGAAAAAGGCGTGCATCGCCTTGTCCGGATCTCACCATTCGACTCCTCAGGGCGCCGCCATACGTCATTTTCATCGATCGAAGTCATGCCGGAATTTGACGGCGACATTGATGTGGAGATTAAAATGGAAGATGTCAAAATCGATACGTACCGCTCGAGCGGTGCAGGCGGGCAGCACGTCAACACAACCGATTCTGCGGTCCGGATGACACATATTCCAACAGGCGCCATCGTCACATGCCAAACTGAGCGTTCGCAAATTAAAAACCGGGAGCGCGCGCTGAATTTATTGAAAGCGAAAATTTATCAAATCAAAATGGAAGAAGAGGAAGCGCGGTTGCTTGAAATTCGAGGCGACCAAAAGGAAATCGGCTGGGGCAGCCAGATCCGTTCCTATGTATTCCACCCCTATTCCATGGTAAAAGATCACCGCACGAACGCCGAAACCGGCAACGTCGGTGCAGTCATGGATGGCGAAATTGATTTATTTATTAATGCTTATTTACGTTCACGTATTTCTTAATAACAAAAGCGTAGGGCGCCTGTTCAGCCCCGACAAGCGCTGCCACCTTATCTTATTGGTGCCTTAATTTCTGCAAAGGACACAGAAATACGGCAAATCGAACCCTACGCTGTTCGATTGGCTGGCGCCCGGAGTCTAGAAGGGGAAAAGTGCACCTCGGTGCGCTTTTTTCATTTTCCGCGGTTAACTTACCGAAAGTGGGGAATAGTGTAGTGTAGATGACTTTGCCAAAATCGAAATTCACTCTCGTTTGTCATTGATTTGATAAAATTCGGACGCTCGACTGACGGGAAATGATAACGGGTTTTGGTATACTTAGGGTTGTAGCACATTATTTCACAATAGGAGGTCACACAATGAAGAAAAAGCTGTTAGCAATGATGCTAGGTGCTGGACTTGTCCTTGGGGCATGCGGCGGCGGCAACGACAATGCAGGTGACACGAACAATGATGCGAACACAGGTACGTCCGGAGGCGGCGAAACGGCTTCGGCGGATCCAGAAGCACTTTACAAAAACAGCTGTATCGGCTGCCATGGCGGTAACTTGGAAGGGGCAAGCGGCCCAGCACTGAACGATGTAGGCTCCCGTTATTCCGCAGAAGAAATTAATACGATTATCGTTGATGGAAAAGGTGGCATGCCACCTGGACTCCTTAAAGGTGAAGAAGCTCAAGTTGTCGCTGAATGGCTTGCTGAGAAAAAATAAGATTTCGACACACAAACCGCAATCGGACATGCGTCCGTTGCGGTTTTTTCCTTCGTAGGGGATGTTTTTCGCTTATGACTCCTAGCATTTGCTCATCATTTTGTTTATCTGCCAAAACTCTTGTCGAGCGCTCATAACTTTGTTCGGTCGCTGATACCTCGCGTTGCACGCTTATAACTTTGTTCATTCGCTGATAACTCGCGTCGTTCGCTTATAACTTTATTCAGCTGCTGATAACTCTTGTCGCGCGCTTATAACTTTGTTCATTCGATGATAACTCTTGCCGCGCGCTCCTAACTTTTTTCACCCGCTGATAACTCGTGTCGTGCGCTCATAATTTTATTCACCCGCTCATAACCATACCCTCATATCTCGTTGATTCACCCAAAGTGCTGCTTTCACCGCATTATCTCCAGCAATCCTACCTCATTCCCCAAAATATCCTATCATTTTTTCATTCAACATTTTTCTGCATTGTTGTTATCAAATATCGACATCTAATTGAAAAATAGCGTAGGCTTTCAGTCATGGATCGGGGTTGGTCGGTTGGTACCGAGTTGTTTTCATGGCAACGAATGCTGTCGGTTTAAAATGAAATATAACTGTAATACCTACCTATTGGCGAATCGTGCTATAATGGCCATGTTGAGTCGAAAAACAGGATTATGAATCAGGTGGTCTCAAAACATGATTGTGATGAAAAATGTATATAAGAAATACCCGAATGGTGTCGTGGCGGCGAATGGCATCGATGTCGAAATAGAGCGCGGCGAATTTGTGTACGTGGTTGGTCCGAGCGGCGCCGGAAAATCGACATTCATCAAAATGATGTACCGCGAAGAAATACCGACGAGTGGCGAAATCGTCATCAACGGCATCAATCTCGCCACCTTGCGGAACAAGAGAGTCCCATACCTACGAAGGCAGATCGGGGTCGTGTTCCAAGATTTTAAACTATTACCAAAATTGAATGTTTATGAGAATGTGGCGTTTGCCCTTGAAGTTATTGAAGAGCCGGTAAAAAACATCCGTACGAAAGTGAATGATGTGCTTGGATTGGTCGGCTTGACGCAGAAGGCGCGCATGTTCCCGAGCGAGTTGTCGGGCGGGGAGCAGCAGCGTGTTTCGATTGCGCGGTCAATCGTCAATGTCCCCAAAGTGGTAATTGCCGATGAACCGACCGGTAACTTGGACCCTGAAACATCATGGGAGATCATGAGGATTTTCGAACAGATCAATGCGCGTGGAACGACAATTGTCATGGCCACCCATAACAGGGAAATCGTCAATACGTTGCGGCATCGTGTTATCGCGGTAGAAGGCGGTTTAATCACCCGGGACGAGTACGGAGGTGATTACGGTTATGAAAGCTAGAACAATCGGAAGGCATTTCCGGGAAAGTTTGAAAAGCTTAGGCCGTAATAGTTGGATGACGTTCGCATCCGTCAGCTCTGTTACCGTCACCCTTCTACTCGTCGGTGTATTCATTGTAATCATGATGAACTTGAATCAGCTGGCGGATAATATTGAAAGCGACGTGGAAATTAAAGTCATTGCCGATCCTGGTGCCGATACCGAATCCGTCAAGAAGTTGGAAGAAGAGGTTCGGGCTACGGAAGGCGTGCTAGAAGTCGTTTATTCATCACGAGATGAGGAATTGGAGAAGATGATTCTCTCTTTCGGGGATGAATTAAATTTATATAAACAGAACAACCCGCTTGGAGACGCGCTTTATGTGAAAGCGGAAGACCCGCATGCGACAGCAACTATCGCAAAGAAAATCGATACATATGATTACACTTACGAAGTCGTCTATGGGGAAGGCAAAGTCGAAAAGCTGTTCAGAGTGTTGAATACGAGCCGAAACGTAGGATTGGTCCTCATTTTAGCCCTCCTATTCACCGCAATGTTTCTCATTTCCAACACGATTCGTATCACGATTGTGGCAAGAGGAAAAGAAATTGAAATTATGAAACTGGTCGGGGCGACCAATAATTTTGTGCGCATTCCATTTCTGCTGGAAGGGATCTGGCTCGGTGTCCTGGGCTCGATCATTCCGATGGTTGTCGTTTCGATCGCCTATTACAAATTATACGAAAACTGGTCACCCAAACTGCAAGATGAGCTGTTTCAACTGCTCCATGTGACGCCTTTCATTTTCCAATTGAACGGGCTAATCCTCTTCATGGGTGTCTTTATCGGGGCGTGGGGAAGTTTCATGTCAGTCCGCAAGTTTCTTAAAGTCTGAGTCTAAAAGAGAAGCCGAAAGGGGAACTGGGAAGTTGAAAAAGTACAAGCTGTTACTGCCAAGCGTAGTTGCGGTCTTTCTATTGTCTACCATCCTAGGTGGACCGGGCGTATTGGCAAATTCCTTGAACGATTTGAAGAAAGAGCATAAGCAACTAGAACAAAAACAAAACCAAATAAATTCAAATATTAATACGAAAAAGAAAGAAATCGCAGAGAAAAAGACGACGATTGAAAAGATTCTCGATCAAATCTCTAAGTTGAATGGCGAGATTGAAGAAACGAATCAAAATATCGCGAGAATAAAAGAAATCATTGAGGTCACGAAAGAGGAAATCGCTGAACTTCGACTTTCCATCGAAGACCTGGAGAAGAAAATTGCAGAACGGGATGTTGTCCTGCGTGAGCGGGTCCGCGCCATGCAGGTGAAAGGAAATTCCGTCAACTATATCGATGTCCTATTGGGCGCCAATAGTTTTGCAGATTTCATCGACCGCTTTTCCGCCGTTAATACCTTGATGGATGCGGACCGGAAAATCATGGATCAGCAAGCTCGCGATATTGAGCAGCTGGAGAAGGAAAAAGCGCTCGTTGAACAAAAGTTAGCCGAGCAGGTCGCGAATAAAAAGAAGTTGGAAGGCATGAGAGCTTCTTTGGAATCGCAGAAAAAGCAGAAAAACAATCTGATCAACCAACTCGAAAAAGAGCAGGAAAAGTTGGAGAATGAAAAAGGCCAGCTTGAAGAAGAACTGCATGAAACACATGAAGTCAGCAAAGAAGTTGAACAAAAAATCATAGCAGAACAGAAGCGTCTCGCCGAGATTGCGCGGAAAGCCGAAGAAGAGCGCAAACGTAGAGAGGCCGCTGCGCGAGCAGCCGCACGAGCTGGACAGAAAAATAGCGGTGGCGGTGGCAGTTATACACCACCACCTGCCGTAGCAAGTGGAACATGGACAAAGCCGGCTTCCGGACGATTTACTTCCGGCTTCGGTTATCGGATTCACCCGATCAGTGGGACCAAACGTCAACACCGTGGCGCTGATATTGCCAACTCGATCGGAACGCCAGTCGTAGCAGCGGGCGATGGGGTCGTCTCCTATGCGGGCACGATGGGGACATACGGGAATGTCATCATGATCACCCATTCCGTTGACGGTCAAATCTTCACGACATTGTATGCTCATTTATCGAGCATCGGTGTCAGCAGCGGCCAGCATGTCGAAAAAGGACAATATATCGCCGGCTTGGGGAACACGGGCGGTTCAACCGGTCCGCATCTCCACTTTGAATTCCACATCGGCAACTGGTCGGCCAGTGGTCCAAGTGCTGTGAACCCGCTTCGATATGTACCATTTTAAATGAAACAAAATCCGCCTCGTTATGGGGCGGATTTTTTAATGGGTTTCATTCAACGATGATGGTTTTGGGTGAATTGCCATGAGAGTTTCCGTTGTAGCCATGATAGTTTCGGAAAATGTCCTTACAGTTGGATGAATTGCCATGACAGTTTCCACCCGAACAGGCACCTCCTCGATTGAGCAAATCAATCGATTTTTATTCCCCCTTCCTATACGATATAGGGTATACATGTAGGAAAGGAGCGAAAGCTAAATGCCGGTTACGAAATGGTTCACTATATGGAGTTTGACGGTTCCCTCTTCGTGGCTTGCACTTCTCCTCGCTTTTCTTCTATCCTATATTGCAGTACGCTTTCTGTATGGAAAGCAAGAAGCGGATCTGGTGTCGGATTCTATCTTCTGGCTCGTCCTCGTCTGGAAACTTTCCGTCATTGTGACCGATTTTCAAACTGTCTTATCGGCTCCTCTTTCCATCCTTTATTTTCACGGAGGGGTTGTTGGGTTTTTCTTGGGCTTGATTGTCATGATCATGAAGCTCTTTCGAGAGAGAGGGAAAGGTCATATCGGGATGGCCTCGATAGTGACCGCTTGGATTGTGGCTCTGTCCGTATTCCAAGTGGCTATGGCAGCCTTGAACCCGGGTGACACGCTGGGAAGATGGATGACTGCTGTCATTTTTACTTTATTTTTAATCGTATATTATAAAAAACGTACGAATCTAACCGTGGGTTCGTGGATCGTATTAGCCGCGGCTGTTCATATATTTGGCGCTTCCTTTCAACCGGACGGGTTGTTGGGCATCCCGCTTGCTGTGACGGTTGTGGTCAGCTTGGCTTTAATGGTTTTATTTCAAAGAGTTCCAAGATCGGGGGAAATCGTGTGAGTAAGAAAACGATAGGCTATGTTGTCGCCGCTTTACTGATCGGCGCGATGGTCGTGATGATGGTGAAATCAAAATTGGATAAGCCGGAACCGGTCGTCTATACTTCGGAGGAACAGAAGGCGATGGATTCCATACCCGGTTTGAAAAAAGGGGAGATACCGCCGGATTTTGAGCTTACTACGTTAGATGGTGAGACTGTTAAATTGTCTGAGATGAAAGGGAAGAAGGTTGTCTTGAATTTCTGGGGTTCCTGGTGTCCGCCGTGTAAGGCTGAAATGCCGCATATGCAGAAATATTATAAGAAGAATGCAGTTAAGGATAATGTGGAATTTCTGGCGGTCAATTTGACGTCAGGGGAAAAGAAAGGCCTTCCCGCAGTTGAACAATTTGTCGATGCGTACGGTCTGACTTTCCCGATTCCGTTGGATGAGACCGGAGAGATTGCACAACAGTATCAAGTGATGATCATTCCGACAACGTATTTTATCGGAACAGATGGGGTCATCTTCCATCGTCATATCGGTCCGATGGATGAGAAAATAATAAAAAGTCTCGTACGAGAAATGAAATGAAAAAAGACGGCTTCTTCGGTCGTAATGTCTGTCCTCGGTTCATATAGTGAACGGAGGAGGAGGCGTTGCGTATGCGGAGAAGCCGGTTTCTTTTATTTGCCGTATTGGCGGTAATGATAACAGCTAGTTTGCTGTTGCTGGACGGCTGCGCGGGGAAAGCGGAAAAGGAAACGAGTTCTACAAGTTCGTTCAGTGTTATTGACGAAGCGTTTGAGGTTATTAAGCAAAAGGGTGTGTATCCGGTTGAGGGGGACATGCTCGTTGAAGGAGCTTTACGAGGCATGGCGGATGTCATCGGGGACCCATACTCGACGTATTTATCAAAAGAGGAAGCGGCGGCTCATAAGGAATCTTTGGCCAGTGAGCGGATCGGCATCGGGGCGGAACTGACCCGTTCCAATGGGAAATTCATCATTGTGGCACCGATCAAATCATCGCCGGCGGAAAAGGCGGGATTGCGCCCATATGATGAGATTGTCCGGATTGATGGCGAACGGCTGGACGGCGATACGTTACGGGACGTCGTGAAGCGGATTCGCGGAAAAAAAGGGACGAACGTATCGATGACGATTTTCCGTCCGGAGTTGGAAAAGCATTTGGAAGTGACGGTCACGCGGGATGTGATTCCGGTGAAGACGGTGTCGGCGGAGCTGTTGGAGGAGCGCGGCGAGAAAATCGGTTACATATCGATTACGACATTCGGCGAGGAAACGGCGAAAGAATGGCAGGAGGAAACGAATCGGATCTTGAAGGAAGGAGCGGACGGTCTCATCATCGATGTGCGCGGCAATCCAGGAGGATACTTGCATAGCGTCGGCAATATCGCGGGAAGTTTATTGCAGAATGACACAGTTTTTGCCTATATGCAGGATGCAAAAGGGGCGCTGACGCCGCTAGTGACCGAACCGCCGGAAGGATTAGTGTTTGATGAAAAGTTGAAAACCATGCCAATCGTGTTATTGCAAAATGAAGGAAGCGCTTCGGCAAGCGAGGTGCTGACCGGGGCGATGAAGGACTTGAAACGGGGGTTCATTGCCGGAACGACAAGCTTCGGAAAAGGGACCGTGCAAGAGACGATGGATTTGTCCAACGGCGGGGAAATGAAACTGTCGACCCATAAATGGTTAACGCCGAAAGAACAATGGATTCACGGCAAAGGGGTCGGGACTGATTTGGAAGTGGAGCAAAATTACTTGTTTACCGAACACATCCGGATGGTAACCGAAATATACGCGGAGGGGGACTTCCACGACGATATCGCTTACGCACAGAGGTTGCTCACGGGATTGGGTTATAGTGTCGACCGGGATGACGGGTACTTTGATGAATCTACTGCCGAAGCTGTTCATGCCTTCCGGATTGATGCCGAAGTAGATGCGAACGATGCGATGGATCGCGCTTTCTTCACCGCGTTGCGTGAAAAAGTGGAAGCGTATCGGAAAGACAGTAAAAACGACAGCCAACTGCAAATGGCAATCGGTTATATGCACCATAAAATTACGGATAGGTGAGGATTACCCGGCGGCTTGCCGGGTTTTTTGTGTTGGTGAGGGGCGTGTGAGTCTGGGGTGGGGGAATGACAGTTTTCGTCCGAGCCCTGACAATTCAGAGGATTGCCCTTACAGTTTGCCGTATAGCCATGAGAGTTTTTCTGGCCATGACAGTTCTCCTGATCCACAGTGAGAGTTATGCCCTGACAGTCCCCCCTTCATTTCTCCCATTTCATGAAAATCTCGTCTCCGATTCACATGGAGTTGGATTCTTTTGATACAATGGAGGGAAACGATGTAGCGGAATAGGGTGGTGGCGGTTGATGTCGGAGAAAATCATGATGGATGTATTGCAAGCGGTGGCGCTGTTTTTCTTGAATCCTGTATTTCTTGTTACGCTGCTCATTGCAGTTGCAATCGGGTATTTCCGAGTGAAGCGGGAGCGGCGGAGTTTCCGGGTTCGTTTGTTGCCGGGCTGGACAGAATTGAAACGGCTAGTACCGGACTCGATCGGGTATGCGTTGCTATTATCCTTATTGATTTGTGGGGCTGGACTTACAGTGGATCCCGGGTGGCTGGTTCTCTTTTCGGCTGCCATGCTCATTGCGATTCTCACTTTCTACTTTAAATGGGCATCGCCGGTTTATTTTGCGGCGGCTGCCACAGTCGGGTTGGTGCTGCTCCAGCGATTCGCCGGCGATTTTACGGTCCGGGGCTGGTCGCCGTCTACCGTCGATTGGTCAAGTGGCATGTTAGTGACGATTCCGGTGCTTGCCGGTCTACTTCTAATCGTGGAAGGCTTCCTTATCAGCCGGCATACCGCCCGCTATGCATCGCCCTATTTAAAAGAAACGGATCGCGGGCTTCATGCAGCTGTATTTAAAGCTAAGCGGATTTGGCTGTTGCCCGTCCTGTTTCTCGTGCCGGGGGATATGATTTCGGCCTACCTCCCGTATTGGCCGCAATTTACGCTCGGCGAGAGGGCTTTCAGTTTCATTCCTGTCCCTATAGTAATCGGCTTTTCACAAGTTGCCCGCTCGCTGTTCCCAGAAACGCTTTTTCCTAAAATGGGACAGGCGGTTTCCTGGACAGGCGTCGCCGTGGTGCTTGTCGGGCTTTCAGCGATATGGATGCCGATCCTTGGGTGGACTGCGCTTGTAATCGGAGTCATCTGCCGTCTTTTCTTGTCGATCCTGGTGTCGATCCGGGAACGGAAAGGACGCTATGCAGCAGCACCCCGTTCTGCCGGTGTTGTCATCGCGGGCGTTTTGCCGGATTCTCCGGGAGAGAAGATGGGCTTGGCCCCCGGCGAGTGCATCCGGGCGGTGAACGGCGTTCCGGTTAGCAATGAAAAAGAATTATATGATGCGATTCAAATCAATGCCGCACATTGCCGGCTTCAAGTCATTGACCGTGACGGGGAAGTGCGGCTCATGCAGCAGGTTCTGTACCGATATGATCACCATCGCCTCGGGGTGTTGGTTGTCCGATAAAGGGAGTCGCCGAGTTGGAAGGGATGTGTGCAATGGATTCATTCGAAACGAAACTGTTCTTGGCTCTGTTTTTGCCTGGGCTGCTCGTCGTCTTTTTTACGCGTGTCACATTTCATCATATCGTTGGACTCATTTTGACAATTGCCCTAATCGCCGCATCAGTTTACGCGGGGTATACCCATAATTGGCTGCTCTATGCGGCGGACGCGCTATCCTTGACGGTCGGTTTCTGGTATGCGACACGGATGGTGAAAAATGCGAGACGCAACGGCGAGGAAGACGAACTGTTATAAGATCGACAAAAACTTTCAAACCCCGCAACAAAACAACGTCGAAGGGATTTACTTTCCTTCGGCGTTTTTCTTCGTTCTCAATTCTAATTAGATTCTTTCAAGAAATTCCATTACACTATGGAATATGGATAATGTGTTCCAGATAGGCCGTGTAGAAAAAGAAAGGGATGTCGAGTATGCCTGATGTAATTATTAACACTTGGGATCGTTCGGTTGATTTTTTTAATGAAGTCCCACGAAAAGCGGTAGATTTGTATGATGGTTTATCGGGATTTAAATTGGAACTGCTGAATTACTCGGAGAACGCCACGTATTTGCTCCAAAATCCTGAGACGGGGGGGAAGAGGATCCTTCGCGTCTGCCGCCCGAACTATCATTCGAAGGAAGAGATTGAGAGTGAAATCCAGTGGATGCTGTCCATCGGGGAACACACCTCCATCGTCGTACCGAAGCCGATTGTCGGAGAAAACGGGGAATATGTGCAATCCATCCGGCTGGATTATAGGGATTTTGAATACCATTGTGTCCTGTTTACGTTCCTTGAAGGAGATGAACCGGATATCGAAAATGAAGAGAAGCTGATCGAAGTATTCGAGGAAATCGGAAAAACGGCTGCGCAATTCCATAAGCATGTCATGGAAAAGGGGAACGGGTTCACCAACATCAAACGCCCGATCTGGGACTACGAGAATTTGTTGGGTGACAAAGCGAAATGGGGAAGATGGCATGACGGCCTAGCCATTACGCCGGCACGTGAAGCGCTTTTCACCCGGGTTTCTAAGGTGATCAGAAACAGGTTGGAACGGTTCGGCCAGGGACGTGAACGGTTCGGCCTTATCCATGGGGACCTGCGGCATGCGAACCTTCTCGTGAGACAGGGGGAAGTGCAAGTCATTGATTTCGACGATAGCGGGTTTGGCTGGTTTCTCTTTGATTTGGCAGCATCGCTAACATTCATCGAGCACCGTCGCTACGTTCCAAAGCTAATTGAATCTTGGCTGAAAGGCTATCGCCAAGTACGACCGCTTTCCGAGGAAGAGGAATTCGAAATCCCGACATTCATCCTTATGCGACGCCTACAGCTGATTGCCTGGGTTGGCAGCCGGGAGAATGAAACCACTACGGAACTTGGCAGTGCGTTTACGGAGCAAACAGACGCGTTAGCAGAAGCCTATTTGAGGGAATTTGAAGGTCTATCCATCAGGTGATCAGGCTAGAACAAGAAAACGGATACAGTTCTGGCTATTTCCCGAATTGTTGCCCCAATAGATACGACCAAAAAAGACCGCCAATCCTGCGGTCTTTCATTCTTACATAAACAAGCTATATACAGCGAGCACCCCGATCGTACCCAAGACGACGGACATGACGCCGCCTCCGATGAAAGCGATGAGGAACGCGGTAGCGGCGCCGATGATGCCGAATAACAGATTGCCTTCCTGAACGAAAAGGATAGCGGGGAAAATGAGTGCTCCGAGGACGGCATAAGGGATGTTCCGCAGCACGCCTGTCACGAGTGGGGGTAATTCTTTGCCGTCCAGCCAGGTTAGCGGAATCATGCGCGGAATGTAGGTCACGAGCGCCATGCCGAACAGCATCCACCAATACGTCGGTCCCATTAGGCCTCCCCCTTTCGATTGTATTGTGCATCGGGCGTTTTCCCGCGGCGGACGTAGACCATTTCAATGACGATCGAGGATACGAGCGTGGCCACAAGAATCGCCCATCCTGTTGAAAGGAGTCCGGTGAAATAGAAAAAGCTGTGGATGGCGGCAGCGAGTCCAGCAAGCATGACGACTTTGCGATTGCCTTTCATTGAAGGAACCAAGAGCCCGACGAACATCGCATAGAGTGCGATTGACATAGCTGCTTGCAGGAATAAAGGCAAATTCGCACCAACGACATGGCCGATTGCTGTAAAAGAAACCCAGCTGCCGTAGGCGATCAAGTTAACTCCAAATGCGAAAGGCGTCGAGATCTTGCCTTCCCGTCCCGTCGCCAGCACTGAAAAGGATTCGTCCGTTATGCCGAAAGAGTAAATCGCTTTCACCCATTTCGGCGCGGGCTGCATCTTTTCATTCAACGATGCCGTCATTAGAAAGTGGCGGATGTTGACGATGAATGTATTTAAGACGATTAACAGGGGATCGACCGCCTTGGAAATCAGGCTGAGAGATATGTATTGGGCCGCGCCCGCATAGACGAACATGCTCATCGCAGTCGCTTCGATGATGGACAATCCGGCTGTTTTGGCAAGTAATCCGAACGTGAGGGCGACAGGGAAATAGCCGATGGCGATGCTCAGGCCCGCTTTCAGACCGTTCACAAATTGATTTTTCTCCATATTGCCACATCTTTCTATGTTGTTTGTGGTGATTATACACTATATTCGTGTTTAAATGGAGGTACCATAAGGAAAAATAGAAGTAATGATGGGTTGGAATCAATTCCAGCCGAAGTAGCGAGGGTGTTGTCGATGGCAGAATGGCTTGATGTTGATAAAATAGTAGAATTGGCAAGGCATTACAAGGCACTTGGACCTATCATCGGGATTTTACTGCCCTTTATTGAGTCATTTCTACCGTTTTTACCGCTATTCGTCTTCGTTTTTGCGAACGCGAGCGCCTATGGCTTGTGGTACGGGTTCATCTTGTCGTGGGCGGGGACAGTCGCTGGTTCCTACGTTGTGTTTTTAATTGTACGAAAATATGGGCGCAATCGGTTTTTACGGTTCCTAACCAAAAGTGCGCGCATCCAGAAATTGATCAAATGGGTGGATCGCAATGGATTTGCTCCTCTGTTCCTCTTTCTTTGTTTTCCATTCACCCCGTCGGCTCTCGTCAATTTGGTCGCGGGTTTATCCGACATGAAAAAGTCGTATTATCTATTCACATTGATGGCGGGTAAGTTGGTCATGATTTTCACGATCAGTTTTATTGGCTATGATTTGAAAGCCTTGCTCACCCAACCGATTCGAACCGCGGTTGTCGTCGCGTTGATCGTTCTTTTGTGGTTCGTCGGCAAATGGTTTGAAAATCGGGTCAACCGGAAAGTCGAAGCGGAATTCCGCTCGCTCTCGGTTCGGCAGGAGGAGAAATAAAGAGAGGACACCGTTTCGAAGACGGTGTTTTTCTTACGTTCAGAGGTGCTCTGTAGGCTTGTCTCCTCTTTTCCCTCTGGAAATAACGGGACCTTCAAGTAGAAAAGTACATATACTACTCTATCGATTGGAGGAGGTATGTACATGTATTATTTATATCAAGGGCCGCCTTTTGGGCCACCTCATTATTATGCTCAGAACGGACAGCCGGGAAGTCGGCAGCAGTCGGCTCAACAGGTGTTGCAACGGATCCGGACACAGCATCCCGAATTGTACACCGAGTTGGCGCAGTACGGAATGAACCGTGCCATCGCAGATTATGTATTTCTTTTGGTGATCGGCTTTACCCTTAATCAGGCGAATACAAATCAAACGGCGGCACAAATCTACAACCAATTCCAAGCCCAATATTCATGGCTTCCGCTCTTTTTTGCGCAATTCCGGATACCGCAGAACGTTATGAACCGAATTTTGATGCAAGTCATCCGCTTTACGTTGGAGGGCCGGGATGGGCAGCAGCCGGGACGGGGATGGATCGGTTGGGAGGATTTGGGCGGCGCTCTCACGTCGGGACCGGGCGTATCTTCTTGGCAACCGAACCGGCTCGACGTCTTTGTCCGAGGCACGGATCAGGCGATGTACCATAAATGGTGGGATGGCCGTCAGTGGAGTGACTGGGAGAACCTCGGCGGCGTCTTGACTTCCGCCCCGGCAGCTGTTTCATGGGGCCCGAACCGGATCGATGTCTTTGTCCGGGGGACGGACAACGCGTTGTATCATAAATGGTGGGATGGACAGAGGTGGAACGATTGGGAGAGCCTGGGCGGCGTATTAACCAGCGCTCCAACCGTTTCTTCGCAGCGACCGAATCAGCTGGATGTTTTCGTCAGAGGGACAGATAACGCTCTTTACAAGAAGACGTGGAACGGTTCGCGTTGGGAGGAATGGGAGAACCTTGGCGGTACGTTGACCTCCGCTCCGGCTGCGGTTTCCTGGGGTCCGAATCGCGTGGATGTATTTGCAAGAGGGCAGAACCAGGATTTAATCCACAAATGGTGGGATGGTTCTTCATGGAGCGGCTGGGAAAGCCTCGGCGGAACGCTCACTTCGGGCCCTGCCGTCGCATCCAAACGACCGAATCGCCTACAAGTCTTCGCCAGAGGGTCGAATCAAAACCTCTATCTGAGGGAATGGAACGGCTCCCGCTGGTTGAATTGGGAAAAACTAGGCGGTACGTTGACCTCTCCGCCTGCTGCCGTATCGTGGGGCCCGAATCGGACCGATGTGTTCGCCAGAGGGCAAAATCAATCCCTTATTCATCTTTATCAGACTCAATAGAGATAGAACTTTTTAGAGGTGTCCATACGTTATGGGCATCTTTTTTATATGGGCAAAAGTGAGCGGTTTTCGGAATTTATGATCGGTTGTGAAATAGTATGATCCGAAGGTATTTCTGTAATGTAGAAGACAGTCATCTTGGATACATTGTAATACGATGTACCGCGTGTTACGATGTTCCTAACGAGGTGAAGATTTATGGACAAGGAAATGATGAAAGGAAGCATTGATTTACTTTTATTGTCTTTGATTGCCCAGCGGGATTTGTATGGCTATGAAATTATCAAGGTTTTGAAAGAGCTGAGTGATGACACTTATGAAATGGGGGAAGGGACGCTTTATGCTGCATTGAAGCGTTTGGAAAAGAAACAATGGGTTTCGTCTTACTGGCGAGAGGGAGAAAGCGGCAGAAGGAAGTATTACCGGCTGACGGATGAAGGTGGAGCCGCTTTGGAGAGCAAGCAGGAGAATTGGAAGTGGATGAATGCGCTCATCCGGAAAAGTTCGGAAGGTTTGATATGAAAGCCGCGTTTCGGCGTTTTGTTGAAGGGGTTGTCCGTCAGACGGATTGCAGTCGGGAGGAGCGGGAAGATTTAATTGAAGAATTGCTCTCGCATCTGGAAGACGGATTCAGGGATTATCGGAGCCAAGGCTATTCGGAAGAGGAGGCCAAGCGGATCGTGATGACAAACTTTGGAAGTGGACCGGAAGTCGGCAAGGAGCTTCAGCATGCCATGTATCCTTACCGCCGGGAAATGCTGCTCGGACTTTCGGTTGTTTCATTGTTATTTGCCTATAGTGTCTATTTATGTCAATTACTTGTGATGGGCGATGCCCATATTCCTTGGTTGGTGGTCGCTGTCTCGAGCAGCACGGGTGTACTCTTTGTGACGGTGCGGCCGATCGCATCCCTGAACCGTCGCTTGTGGATGAATGGCTTGCTGCTCATCCATCTAATTGTACTCTTTTACGGTTTCTTGTTGGCGACCGACCTGCAATCGCCCTATTCCACAATATTGACGATTGTGGCGGCGCTGCTGTTGCTGTTCTCCATCATCCTCATATATCGGACGACGATTTATGATTATCCATCGGAGCGCCAATCTCTCGAAAAGGATGCAAAACGGCTGCATTATATCAATATTACGACAGGCATTATCGTCGTACTGGTGACCTTATTCTTTTTATGGGCGTTTCTGTTGTTTGCGGAAGGATTCTCGCCTGGATTTTTATTATTATTGGTTCCAATTGGGGCATGGATTGTATCGTATGCAGTACAAATGCACTTATTGGCGGAAAAAAAGAAAAGCGGAGCGTATGCCATTGTTTTCATTCAAACGGCGGTGCTGCTAGGCGGCCTTGCCTTTTGGTTGCTGGGCTTGTAGGGGATGGAGGGATAGATTATGAAGAAATCGTTTGGTTATATACTCGGCTTGATCGGCCTGGCGACTGCCGTTCTCATTGTCCTTGGAATCAAATTCGATAAAGCTGAGAACGAAAAACAACAGGGGCTCACCGATGTGTACGATGTTTCGGTGGATGGCGCCCTCGCCTATGTCGAGTTTGAGAAAGGGCAGGCCGGTCTCTATGTGGCAGATGTGACAGAACCTCTTGTGCAATTGCCGGTGGAGCAAACGATTGTCGATGTCAGTTTCTCAAAAGATGGCAAGACCCTCGCATATATCGTATCTGATAAAGAAGTGGACTCCAACAGCGGTAGCACGGTCCATCTTCTCGATCCGGAATCCGGGGCGAGTCAGCTTGCTTTTACGGCATCGGCTTTCATTACCGAATTGGCGTTTGATCCGAAAGATCCTAACCAGTTGTTTTATTTGCAAGCGGAAGTGTTTACGAATTACTCGCCGATAGTCGGAGAGCGACCCCATGATTTTGATGTACAATGTTATGATTTGGTCCATGAAACGCATACGAGATATACCAATATGAAAAAGTATCATATGCAATCATTGCAAGTGTCATCCACCGACGAATCCGTGTTTGTCCAGATGGATGATGATGAAAATGTGGAAACAGCGGAGGACGTGTTCGCGTCCAAACAGCGGATTTTTCAAATCCCGCTTGATGCACCTGACGAAAAAACTGTCATTAGTAATCCAGTCGGACAGGACGATATATATGATTTCCTCGTATTGCCAGAGAGGGATGAATTGATTTACCAAGCGGTGGGCGGCACAGGGGCGGATGGCATATTTGAATATGAATTATTCAGCTATAACTGGAAAACGCATAAGACCAAACAATTGACCAAACTAAAGGAATACGCGTCTAAACCTATCCGAGGGGCGGAAGACCAAATTTATTTCTTGGTGGACCGCCAATTCGGAGAGCGGAATCCGGAATTTCGCATTTATCAGATGAGTGTGGAAGGGAAAGATGTGAGGGAAATTCAAAGGTGATTCGTGAGGGGGGAGGGGGCACATGGGAGATATAATCGCTTGCGAGGAGTTATGAGCGGTTCTTGGGAGTTATGATCGCTTGCGAGGAAATATGAGCGTTTGTCGGGGGTTATGATCGCTTGCGGAGAAGTATGAGCGGTTCTTCGAAGTTATGATCGCTTGCGAGGAAGTATGAGCGGTTCTTCGAAGTTATGATCGCTTGCGAGGAAGTATAGGCGGTTCTCCAGAGTTATGATCGTTCGCGTAGAAGTATGAGCGGTTCTCGAAAGTTATGATCGCTTGCGTGGAAATATGATCGTTTCTCCGGAAATATGAGCGCCCCTCGGTAGTTTGCGATTTGCGGTGGTGTCTCTATTCTTTCGAAAACTCTCCATTCAAATAGTTTCTGTCACTCTCATCTTTCTGTACAATAGAAAGAAAGGGTGACAGGTTTTTTTATTTCATTGAACAGAGGAGGACGACCTATGTCATTGCGATTTATCACCGGACGATCGGGGTCTGGGAAGACGACGTTTATCGAGAGGGAGATTGCGGCGGAACTGACGGAACGGCCGATCGGGGCACCGATTATCGTAATCGTGCCCGACCAGATGTCCTTCTCGATGGAGCATGGCCTGTCGGTCAATTATGGATTGAACGGGATCATTCGGGCGCAAGTGTTGACGTTTAAACGGCTAGCGTGGCGCATCTTGCAGGAGACAGGCGGGATTGCGCGCAAGGAAGTGGATGGCTTCGGCTATCGAATGCTCGTGCGCAGCGTGCTGGAGGAGAACCAGGACGAGTTCAAACTGTTCCGCCAGGCAGCGAATAAGCGCGGGTTCACGGAAATGATCGGCGATTTGCTCAAAGAGTTCAGCCGCTACAGCTTGGATCATGCCATGCTGCAAGATCTCCGGACGAGCCTTGCCGGGCAGGATGCGCCTCGTACGCTGCTCGACAAAGCGGATGACCTCGCGATTCTTCTGACCAAAATAGAAGAAAAGCTTGGCACTGCCTATATCGACAGTGAAGGACATTTGGCGCTCCTCGCTTCGCAAATCAAACACTCCGACCTGCTTCGGGATGCACATATTTACATAGACGGTTTCGAACATTTTCCGACCCGTGAATATGAAATCATAACCGAACTGATGAAATACGCCAACCGCGTAACGGTAGCCCTCCCGATGGAAGGGGCCGATTCGGGGTTTGGCGATCACGAACTGTTTTACACACCGGTCCGTACTTCATTCCGCTTGCGGGAAATCGCACGGTCGGAATCAGTGGAAGTGGAAGACGATGTCTATATGTCGAAAGGGCAACGCTTTAAAAATGACGATCTCCGCCATTTTGAAGCGGAATTTGACCATTATCCAGCGCCGGCAAAACAGTCGGAAGGGCATGTTCAAATCATTGAAGCCGCCGACCGCCGTGCGGAAATTCATGCCGTGGCGCGGGCGATCCGCGAGAAGGTTCGCGCTGGCAAGCGGTATAAGGAGATTGCCATCCTGTATCGACAGCCGGAAAAATACGACGAGCTGATTGAAACGATTTTCCCGCAATATGATATTCCGGTGTTCATTAGCCGGAAAAAACCGATGCTGCATCATCCGCTCATCGAGTTTTCCCGTTCCGTCCTGGAAGCGGTGACGGCTGGCTGGTCGTATGAATCGGTTTTCCGTGCGGTAAAGACGGATCTCTTTTTTCCGCATAATGAAGAGAAGATCCTTTGGCGGGAGCGGGCCGATCGTTTGGAAAACTACGTACTGGCACGGGGAATTTACGGTTCGCGCTGGTTTGACGACACGCGTTGGCGGGTGAAGAAATACAGAGGGCTCGAGCTGCATACAGAGGTGCAGACTGATGAAGAACGGGCATTGGAGCAGGAACTGCATTTGGTCCGTGATGTCATCCGGGAGCCGCTCGCTTCGTTCGAAGCCCGGCTGAAACGTTCCCGCAATGGCCGGGATGTGGCAGAAGCATTGTTTTTATTCATGGAAAAACTGCAGGTCTATGAGAAGATACTTGACCTCCGGGTGGAAGAGGAGGAGGCGGGGCGGCTGCTCGGTGCGACGGAGCATGAGCAGGCATGGAATAACTGGATCAACGTCCTTGACCAGTTTGTGCTCATGTTCGGCGATAAAGAAATGAATCCGGCAGAAGCGGCGCGCATTTTGGATGAAGGATTCGACACGCTCGAATTTTCCAGGATTCCGCCGTCCCTCGACCAAGTGACGGTAACGACGCTTGAAGTTTCAGCGTTAATGGAGATTTGTGCGGTCTTCGTCATCGGGGTCAATGATGGCGTACTGCCAAAGCGGATTGACAATGAAGGGCTTCTTTCCGATGCGGACCGGGAATGGTTCATGCACGTTGGCTTTGACCTGGCCCCGACTTCAAAGATGAAATTGATGGATGAAACATTCATGGCATATCGTGCCTTCACCGCGGCAAGGGAAGAACTGATCGTGTCGTATCCGATTGCGGATGAGGAAGGTAAAGCGCTCATTCCATCTCTTTATATTTCCAAGATCCAGCAGTTGTTGCCGGGGACGCCGCTTGAAGTGGTTGTGACGGATCCATCCGAACTTCCGCTTGATGCCGATCAGTTCGCCTATATCAGCCATCCGCGGGCCGCGTTGCCGTATGCTTCAATCAAAGCGAAAGAAGCGTTCCGCTCCGGATTGTTGGATGTCAAATGGCAGGCCGTCATGGCGTATTACGAAGAGGATCCGTTTTGGTCCTCCGTGCTGCGTCATATTATCCGGCCGATGAAAGAAGGCAAGTCGACTGAACGGCTCCGGCCGGAACTGACGGCCGGATTGTATGGCGAGTCGTTCGTTTCGAGCGTGTCAAGAGTTGAATCGTATTATAGCTGTCCGTTTCAGCACTATGCTTCGTATGGTCTGCGCTTGGAAGAGCGGACTGAATTCACATTGGAAGCGCCGGCGATCGGAGATCTGTTCCATGCCGCATTGAAATGGGTGTCCGACGAAGTGATGCGACTTTCTAAATCATGGAGCGAACTGTCCAGGGAGGAATGCTGGAAGTTAGCGCGGGAAGCGGTCGATGATATTACACCATATTTCTTTAACCGCATTTTATTGTCGACACATCGCTATCAATATATTAAACGGAAACTGATGCAAATCATTCAGCGGACGATTTATTCCCTCAGCCATCAGGCGAAGGCGACGGTGTTCAAACCGGTCGCCATCGAAGCGGGGTTCGGACCGGGGGAGGAACTGCCTCCTCTTGAAATCCCGCTGCGCCGTGGGAATAAAATGCAGCTGCGCGGCCGGATCGACCGGGTCGATGCGACGGAAATCGGCGGGAAGGAATATGTCCGGATCATTGATTATAAATCTTCCGCCCGTTCGCTCGATTTGGCAGAAGTGTACTATGGCCTGTCCTTGCAAATGCTGACGTATTTGGATGTAGCGCTGGAAAATGCGGACGAGTGGCTCGGCATTGAAGCGCATCCGGCAGGCGTTCTCTATATGCACGTCCATAATCCAATGATCCGGCCGGATATGGAGTTGACAGCTGAACAGCTAGATGCGGAAATTCGGAAGTCCTATAAGATGAAGGGCTACTTGCTAGAACATCCAGATGTCGTAACGGGGATGGATGCGGAAATTGGCCGTATCTCTGCGATTGTTCCGGCAGCGTTGAAAACGGACGGCACCTTTACGAAAGCTTCGAAAGTGCTGGCTGCTGAAGATCTGGACATGATGCGCTCATTTGTCCGGACCCGACATCGGAAAGCGGGCGATGCGATGCTGGCGGGCGACACCCGGGTGTTCCCGTATAAATTACGTGACAAGATGCCTTGCCAGTTCTGTTCCTACCGATCGGTGTGCCAGTTCGATCCATCCGATCCGGAACAGCAATATCGTCCTTATACGGATTTGGCACCTGACATCACTTTAGAAAAAATGCGGAAGGAGGTAGCGGAGGATGAACATACCAACGAAACCTGAGGGTGTGACGTTTACGGATGCCCAGTGGAAAGCGATTTGGGCATCAGGGAAAGATATTCTCGTCTCTGCGGCCGCCGGTTCCGGAAAAACGAAAGTGCTGATCACCCGGATGATCGAGAAAGTGCTGGATGAAAAAGATCCGACCGATGTCGATCAGCTGCTCGTCGTCACCTTTACCAATGCTTCCGCGGCGGAAATGCGACATCGGATGGCGAAAGCGTTGGAAGAGGCGATTGCGGCGAAGCCGGAATCTGTCCATTTACGCAGGCAATTGAATTTATTGAATAAAGCACAAATCTCCACTTTACACTCCTTCTGCCTGAATATCGTACGGCAGTATGCCTATTTGCTCGACATCGACCCGGGCTTCCGCATCGCAGATAGTACGGAAGCGGCATTGTTGCGGGATGATATGATCGGAGAAGTTCTGGAAGAGGCGTACGGCGCGGAAAATCCGGATGCGATGTACCGGCTTGCGGATAGCTTCACGTCGGACCGGAATGACCAAGCGATCGAAACGCTCATCGACCGGCTGTATGATTATTCGCGCGTGCACCCATCGCCGGAAGCGTGGCTGCGACGAATTCCGGGGCAATATGAAATCGGGGAAATTGCGTCCGTCGATGAGTTGAATTTCATCCAGCCCTTGAAGACGGCCATCCTCCATACGTTGGAAGAAGCTGCCGCGTTGACGCAGGAAATGCACCGCATCGCTTACTTGCCGGACGGACCGGAACCGCTCGCAGCGACGGCGGAGGCCGATTTGCTCTGGATCAATGAAGCGATTCGCCGGTTGAATGAAACAACTTGGGATGAAACTTTTGAATTCTTCAAGACGCTGAAGTGGGTCACTGCGGGGAGAATCAAAAAGGATTCCTGTGACGAAGAGATGGCGAAGCGGGCGAAGAAGTTGCGCGATGACGTGAAGAAGATGATAAACACGGTGAAGGAATGCTACTTTACTAGGACGCCTGCCCGGTTGTTGGAGGAGATCCGTTTGATGGCCCCTGCGATGCATACCCTCATCGATCTGGTCATCGACTTCGGACAACGCTATGAGCGGGTGAAACTGGATAGAGGAATTGTCGACTTTTCGGATTTGGAGCATTATGCGCTCCGCATTTTGTCCGATGAAGTGGATGGGGAACTGTACCCGTCCGCCATCGCACAGGAATACCGAAACAGTTTCAAAGAAGTGCTCGTCGATGAATATCAGGATACGAACAGACTGCAAGAAACGATCATCCAGCTTGTGAAACGGGGCGGTGAGGCGGACGGAAATCTATTCATGGTCGGCGACGTCAAACAGTCGATTTACCGGTTCCGGCTAGCTGAACCGATGTTGTTCCTCGGGAAGTATAACCGATTTACCGAGCAGGATGGCGATGAAGGGCTGAAAATCGACTTGAACGCAAACTTCAGGAGCCGGGAGGAAGTGTTGGACGCAACCAATTTCGTGTTCCGTCAAGTGATGGGCGAACGGGTCGGTGAAATCGAATACGATGAAGCCGCCGCGCTGAAATATGGAGCCCAATATCCGGATAAAAGCGTTCCGACCCATTTGACGCTCCTGTACGAGGAAGAAGAGGATGATGAGGAAACGGATGCGGCCGCAGAATTGGCAGGCCAAAGCTTGAAGAGCTCCCAAGCCGAAGCGCGGTATATGATCCATAAAATACGGGAGCTGATGGATTCCGGAGCGGAAGTGACCGATGCATTCACGGACGAAAAACGCCCGTTGGAATACCGGGATATCGTCATTCTCATGCGCTCCATGACATGGTCGGGCGAAATCGCGGAAGAGTTCAAATTGGCAGAGATCCCCGTCTATACGGAATTGAAGCGCGGCTATTTCGATGCGCTCGAAGTGATGATCATGTTGAATACATTGCGGGTCATCGATAATCCGTATCAGGATATCCCGCTAGCTTCCGTGCTGCGCGCCCCGTTTGTCGGGATGACGGAAAACGAATTGGCGCAAATCCGGCTGGCCAATAAAAATGTGCCATTTTATGAAGCGCTGCAAACGTTCATCTCGACGGGCGGTTCGGGGATGGCACCCGAAACACAATTGAAACTGCAGCGGTTCCTTGTCCAGTTCGAGGATTGGCGTAATTTGGCAAGGCGTGGATCCTTGTCGGAACTCATTTGGCAAGTGTATTCCGATACGCATTATTATGAAATGGTCGGCGCGATGCCAAATGGGAACCAGCGTCAGGCGAATCTTCGTGCGCTGCATGACCGGGCCATTGATTACGAAAAAACATCATTCCGCGGCCTGTTCCGGTTTTTACGTTTTGTCGACCGGATGAGACGCCGTGGGGATGATCTCGGAGCGGCGCGCTCGCTTAGCGAAAAGGAAAATGTGGTGCGGATCATGACGATCCATTCTTCAAAAGGGCTGGAGTTCCCTTTTGTCTTCATTGCGGGGGCAGGGCGGAAATTCAATAAGATGGATTTTAATGAGACGTATTTATTCGACCAGCATTTCGGGCTGGCGGTGAAGGCGATCGATCCGGATAATCGGATTACGTATACATCCCTTCCTTATTTAGCGATGAAAGAGCAGAAGGAGCTGGAGATGCGCGCGGAAGAGATGCGCGTCTTGTACGTGGCCATGACACGTGCGAAGGAACAGCTCGATATCATCGCTTCGGTGAAAGATATCGAAAAGACGATTGTGAAATGGCAAGATGCCCAGCTCGTGGATCCTGCCGAGCGGTTGCCGGATTATGTCCGGTCCCGTGCCAATGGCTATCTCGATTGGATCGGACCTGCTGTTGCGAGGCATCCGGCATTCGGAAAGTTCGGCGCCATCCAAGGCGGGGAGCTGATCGCTGATCGTTCGAAATGGGAAATCAATGCGCTGCCTGTTTCTTCCTTCTTAGAACAGGCGGAGGACGAACCGGTTGACGAACAGGTGGCAGATCCGCAGCTATTGCAGTCGGAGAAGGTGGATGAAGCCGCTTTAGCGGAAGTGCATCGCCGGTTTGATTGGACCTATCCGCATATGGCTTCCGTGTCGAAACGATCGAAACAGACGGTGAGCGATGTGAAGCGGCTCGCCATCTTGGAACAACAGATGGACGAGGATGATCCTTTCACTGTGATGGAAGATGAATTGGGTACGCCGTATTTGCATGACCGACCGGAATTCATGCAGACCCGCACTTTGTCCGCAGCCGAAGTCGGAACGGCGATGCACACGATCATGCAGCAAATCCCGCTTGGCCAAGACGTCTCCGTACGCGTGGTCGAGGAACTGATTTCACAGCTGGTGGAACAGCAATTGTTGACGATGGAAGAAGCGAATGCGGTAGATGCCGGGGCGGTTGCCCACTTTTTCACAAATCCCCTTGCCAAGCGGCTTCAATCGGCAGCCCGATTGTTCCGTGAATTGCCGTTTACGTATGCCTATGATGGGCAAGATGGGGACCGTCAGATTCTGCAAGGAATTGTGGACTGCTTGTTTGAAGAAAAAGATGGCTGGGTACTCCTTGACTATAAGACCGATCGGGTCCGAGGACGCTTCCGTTCAGCGGAGGAAGTCGATGCGGAGATGCAGGCGCGGTACGGCATCCAGTTGGATTTGTACCGTCAAGCGCTGGAGGAAATTTTGAAGATAAAGATTAAGGAAATGGTCCTGTATTTATTTGATGGAGAGAGGACTGTACACATTCAGGAGGAATCATTTTGAAAGAAGTACCGACGGCCCTCGGGGAACGGATCGAAGCGCTGGATCTGATGCGGGGCTTTGCGCTCCTCGGGATTTTAATTGCGAATATGCTTTTTTTCCATACGCCGATTCTGTATATCGATCCGCATAGTTGGTTTAGTACGCCTTCGGATGTGGCCACGTATAAATGGATTGCGATTTTCATCCAAGGGAGCTTCTATCCGATTTTCGCCATATTGTTCGGATATGGGTTAAACATGCAGTATGAAAAGGCCGTTCGCAACGGATCTCCGTTTGCACCGGTATTGGCACGTCGCCTCACCCTTCTGCTCGTGTTCGGCTTGATTCATGGTCTGCTCATTTGGGCTGGCGATATTTTGATGTCATACGCGGTGATGGGCTTCTTGCTCATTCTGTTCGTTCGAATTCCGGTGAAATGGCTTCTGCCGATCGCGTTTGTCCTGTACGTCCTTCCAATGGGCGGGCTCCTTGTCTTAATCGCATTAATGGAAAAATTGGGTTCAACAACGATGGATGGCGCCTTTGTCAATATCCATCAAGTGGAATTATCTATTTCAGCCTATGCCCACGGGAACTTTATGGATATCATGGCACAACGGTTCCATGATTGGCTGCAAGTCGGAGTGGTCAGCGGAATCTTCCTCGGCTTTTTCATGATTTTGCCATTGCTCCTATTGGGGGCGGTTTTCTCCAAATGGAAAGTGATTGAGCGGGCAGGGGAGATGAAGAGATGGCTCGCAGTAGGGGCTGTTCTTTTCATTGCCGCAGGGATTTGGCTTAAGGCACTTCCTTTTACAAACGGGGCGTCCGCGACGAACCAGTTTACGCAGGAAGCGTTCGGTGGTGTCATTCTTGCATTGGGCTATATTGCCCTTTTCTTGCTCTTGTCGCAAATTCGGCTATTTCGTTCGATTTTCCGTCCGGTTGCTAAGGCGGGCCGCATGTCGTTGACGACGTATATCACTCAATCCATCGTGGCCACACTCATCTTTTACGCTTATGGTCTCGGTTTGTACGGCAAGGTGGATCTTGAAACAGGGACGTGGATTGCGCTAGGCATCTTTGTCATCCAAGTGATTTTCGCTGAAGTGTGGCTGTCGAAATTCCGGATGGGCCCGCTTGAATGGTTGTGGCGCAGAGCGACGTATGGAAAGAAATTGTCGAATTAAGAGGAGAAATTTGTGGAATTGTTGTAACATGAAAATAAGGAGTTGCCAACACGATAGAATGGTAGAAGTGATTAGACTATGGAAAATCGGATGGCGTGATTGATTTTGAGAAGGGATGGATAAAGAAGATGAAATTATTGTCGTTCCGTTACGAAAACAGGACTTCATTTGGTCCGAAAGTGAAAAGGGAAGACGCGGTTTGGGACGTGCTCGCCATTGCGGAAGCTTACGGGGAGACTGATTTTCCGCAAACAATCACGGAAGGCGTGGCAGGTGGCCTCGATTTCGTCGAGAAAGTGAGACAGCTCGCGGAACGGGCGCGGGCGGATGAAAACCCGGAACGCTTCAAGTACGCGTTCACGGATATCGAATGGTTGTCTCCGATCCCGAGAACGCCAAAAAATATTTTCTGCGTAGGTAAGAACTATGCGGAACACGCGGCAGAAATGGGATCGGACGCGCCTCCTGAGAAGGTGGTCGTCTTCACCAAATCGCCGACAACGATTGCAGCGGACGAACAAGACTTGCCCATTCACGATGATGTGACCGGCAGCCTGGACTACGAAGGGGAACTGGCAGTGGTCATCGGCAAGAAAGGGAAACAGATCCCTCGTCAATTGGCATATGATTATGTCTTCGGCTACACAATCGCCAATGATGTGACGGCGCGAGACGTACAAGAGGAGCATCAACAATATTTCCTTGGTAAAAGTTTGGAAGGATCTTGTCCATTAGGCCCTTATTTGGTGACAAAGGATGAACTGCCGAACCCGCATAATCTTTCCATCGTGACGAAAGTGAATGACGACGTCAGACAGAATAGCAACACATCGAATATGATATTCAAAATTGATGAAGTGATTGCGGAAATCTCCCGTTATGTGACATTGGAGCCGGGCGACGTCATCTTGACAGGTACGCCGGCAGGGGTCGGGAAAGGGATGACCCCGCCAAAGTTCCTAAGAAAAGGAGATACGGTGAAAATCTCCGTGGAAGGCATCGGTACGTTGGTGAATCGGTTCGTATAAAAACGTTGCCAGGCATCAGTGAGCGGCAAGTCCATATCCTTTCACTTGAATTGCCTGTTATGATACCATCATTATGTATGAATAATGAATGAGGTGACGAGTTTGGACGCATTGGCTAGCACGACCCATTTTCATGTGTTCACATGGGTGGTCGGCATCATTTTATTCCTCGTGGCAGCCGTAATGGCGAACGGGACTAAAGGTAAAAAAATCACGCACATGATTGCGCGACTGTTCTATGTACTAATTTTGATTTCTGGAGCATTGTTATTCTTTAAGTATTCCAGCGCGAACGCTGCTCTGTATGGAGTTAAATTCTTGCTTGGCTTCCTGACGATCGGCCTGATGGAAATGGTGCTCGTCCGCGGAGAAAAGGGGAAAAAGACAGGAACGCTTTGGATTCTGTTCTTTATCTTTTTACTAGCTACGATTTTCATCGGATTCTACCTTCCAATTGGGATTTCGTGGTTCGCTAACTTGTAAGGATATAGGAAATGGAGAGGATGTGGACGATGGGACCGATCGCCTTTGGAGTTGTCTTACTGTTGATGGCGCTGTTCGCCATATCAGTCTTCATTACCTATAGAAGAATGCGAGTGCAAGACGAAATGGATGAATAATAGAGGAACCTGCTAGCGTGTTGCTGGCAGGTTTTTTTGTGGGATGGGAATTGGGCGGGGAACTGTCATGGCAATTCGTTCAACTGTAAGGTCAAGTTGTCCAACTGTCATGGCCCGCTGGGAAACTGTCATGTCCCGGCAGAACTGTCATGGCAATTCGTGCAACTGTGAGGTCAAATTGTCCAACTGTCATGGCTCGCCGGGAAACTGTCATGCCCCGGCGGAACTGTCATGGCAATTCGTGCAACTGTAAGGTCAAATTGTCCAACTGTCATGGCCCGCCGGGAAACTGTAATGCCCCGGCAGAACTGTCATGGCAATTCGTACAACTGTAAGGTCAAACTGTCACAACTGTCGTGGCTCTCCGGGAAACTGTCATGCCCCGGCGGAACTGACATGGCAATTCGTACAACTGTAAGGTCAAGTTGTCCAACTGTCATGGCAATTTACGCAAATGTGAGGGTCAAATGTATGCCCTAGAGAAACTGTTATTGCAACCAACCAACTTAATTCGCCAAATTCACAAAATCGACCTATTTCCATGAGTGAGCATTCCAAATTTTGCTGAAAGAATAGCGGGAAGGGGGGGCGTTTGGTAAAATAACGAGGGATAGTTTGTTGTGAGGAGGCAATATTGTTGAAAGTGAATCGATGGATCGGACTGCTAATTGCTGTGCTGCTCTCCGTGTCGGCTGTTTTTCCGTCGCTTGCAGGGGCGGAGAAAGCGCGCACGATTGCGGATGAAAGTATATATGACTTGCTTGTGGACCGTTTCAATAACGGCAGTGGGCAAAATGATGCGGATGCCGATGCCCAGAATCCGCAGGTGTTTAATGGCGGTGACTTTGCCGGGGTGGTAGATCGGCTGCAACATATTTTGGATATGGGATTCACTGTCATTTCACTGGGGCCGGTTTTCCAAACGGCCACATATGATGGGAATGAAGTGCTTGATTATACCGAGCTGGAGCCGCATTTCGGCACCGCGGAGGAATTCAACTCGATGATCGAAGCCATTCATGCCAATGATTTGAAAGTCATTGCGGATGTTCCATTAAACGAAGTGAGCGCCAATCATGTGTGGGTGGATGAATTGACCACTCTTCCGGCTGGGGAAGGGACAATTAATTGGGATTATGCCGACACGGCCGTCCAACAAGCCATCAAAGACGCTGTCATTGAATTTATGACTACGTATGATCTTGATGGAATCCGGCTAACGAAAATTACCGAGATCGATACGGCCTATTTGAATGAATTGATTCAGGCTATTAAAGAAGTGAATCCGGAAGCGTATGTTTTGGCGAATGAAGAAACGGAAGCCGAATTTGATTTGAAGCCGAATGCAGAGGAAATGAATGCCCTCCGCAGTGCGTTTGTTTCGTTCAATGCAGACACTTCGCCAATTGATATCTTTTCGAGTGAGAACCGGACACAACTTATCCAATTGGATGATTTGACAGGTCCGCGCTACACATTTGATATCGTGGAAGCACGGATGTTCCCGCCGACCCGATGGAAATTGGCGGCTGCCGCTTTATTTACCATGCCGGGAATTCCGATGGTGCCGTACGGAACGGAAATTGCGGTCAATGGCGAAACGGCGCCTGCTAGCCACCCATTGATGAACTTCAAGACGGATATGGAATTGAAGGATTTCATCGCGGACCTGAACAGCTTGCGCAACAAATCCGAAGCGCTCCGGACTGGCGAGTTCGAGATGCTGCATAACGAAAAAGGATTTGTCGTCTATAAAATCTCATCACCGAACGAGACATGGATTGTCGCATTGAACAACTCACCGGAAACGGCCAATACGGCCATTCCGGAAGACGTCATCGGGGATAAAAAAGTCTTACGAGGTCTCCTGGACGGTGACTTGGTCCGCCAATCGGATGACGGTTTGTTCCGTGTTGTATTGGAACGTGAGATGGTGGAAATCTATTTTGCAGGGGAAGACAAAGGATTTAACACCCCTTATCTGATTGCTTCCATTCTCGTATATGTCCTCTTCCTCGGCTTCCTCTTCTCGGTATGGAGAAAAGGAAGGCAAAAGAAAAAAGAAGAAGGGTTACAAAACTAACCTAACTCCCTGCATGTCCTATGGCGTGTGGGGAGTTTTTTGTATTAGTAGTGGAATCGTTTCGCTGGAATTATGATCGCTTGTTGTGACATATGAGCGTTCCGCGAAAGTTATGATCGCTTGCCGTGACATATGAGCGTTCCCCGGAAGTAATGATCGCTTGTCGTGACTTATGAGCGGTTCACGGGAGTTATGATCGCTTGTCGTGACTTATGAGCGGTTCACGGGAGTTATGATCGCCTGCCGTGACTTATGAGCGTGCCGCAAGTTATGATCGCTTG